>DASWMG010000311.1:0-3165 GCA_036399875.1 Solirubrobacterales bacterium | reverse complement strand
CGTCGTCCGCTTCGACAACCGCGACATCGGCCGCTCGACCAAGATCACCGCCGGCGGCCTGCCGAGCCGCGCCGACATGCTGCTGGGGCGCCGGCGCAGCGCCGCCTACCTGATCGACGACATGGCCGAGGACGCGACCGGGCTGATGGATTACCTCGGGATCGAGTCGGCGCACCTGGTCGGCGCCTCGATGGGCGGGATGATCGCCCAGACGGTCGCGATCAAGCGGCCCGAGCGGGTCCGCTCCCTGGTGTCGATCATGTCGACGACCGGCAACCGCTGGGTGAGCACGCCCGCCTACAAGGCGCTCGGCGCGCTCTTCGCCCGGCCGGGGGGAGGCCGCGAGGCGGCGATCGAGCACTCCGTGCGCGTCTTCAAGGTGATCGGCTCGCCGGGCTACCCGATGGACGAGGAGCGCTTCCGCGAGCTGGCCGGGCGCTCCTACGACCGCTCGCACAGCCGCGCCGGCATCGCCCGCCAGTTGCACGCGATCACCGCCTCCGGCGACCGCACGCCGGAGCTGGAAAAACTGCGCCTGCCGGCGACCGTCTTGCATGGCGACAGCGACCCGCTGATCCGTCCGGTCGGCGGCCGCGCCACGGCGAAGGCGATCCGCGACTCGCGCCTGCGCATCTTCGAGGGCATGGGCCACGACCTGCCGCGGCCGCTCTGGCCCGAGTTCGTCGAGGAGATCGCGGCGACCGCGGCGCGGGCGGGGGACACCGTCCCAGCGCCCGCCTGACTTCTGATGACTTTATGACCCCCTGGGGTCATCAACTCGCCCGAAGTTGGCGTGGACCGGCCACCGACCCGAGATGCGGCTGAGAGGAGTCGAACCTCCACGGGCTCTCGCCCACACGGACCTGAACCGTGCGCGTCTACCAGTTCCGCCACAGCCGCGGGACCAGGCAATCTACCGCTTGGGGCGCTCCGCCCGGTCCGCGAGCGGCACGTCACGCCGCCGCCCGCTCTCGCTAAAATGCCGCCCACAGGCCGCTATCGTCTAGGGGACTAGGACGCCGGATTCTCAGTCCGGAAACCGGGGTTCGAATCCCCGTAGCGGTACTCCGCCCCTGTCACCGCCGCTTGCGCTGACAGGGCAGTTTTCCTTCGAGCGAGCCCGCCGCAGGAGGAGAAAGTCGAGATGCCGCTTGGTCTTGGTGCACCTCGCGCAACTCGCGGGCGGCGGTCTTGATCAACGGCTTTTCGTTGCCGGAGACGACGATCGTGGTGCGGCCGGTGAAGATTTCCATCGGCGAGACTCCGTAGAAGCCGTCGCCACCCCCGGTCGCTTTCGCACCCCGGAACTCGTATAGGTGGCGATTAAGGTTAAGCGAGCTGAACGATCGTACGCAGGCGCTCCAGACCTGGACCTCGAGGGGCGGGCCGCAGCCACCGCTCGGCGAAGGCGTGCAGTCGCCGTAGATGAAGCCCCAGCGGATCCTCCGCCTGCCCTGTTCGCGTGCATGCCGATTGGTTGACCAGCCCTGCACTATGGCTTCGAGCGGGAGGCCGGCCGCTTCTGGGCCCGAGTAGTAGAGGGTGTAGGCGTCGAATGCTTGCGCGTCGGCCAAGGTCAGGTCGTTCCCGGCGCAAGGGGCGGGCAGCGCAGCGAGCACGACCAGACTGGAGAGGGCGATTGCACGGAACTTCCTGGGGGCAATAGTGCACCGAGCTTATTGCCATACCGTCAAACTCGCTGACCGATCGAGCCGCATGCTGCGAGCCCAGCTATGTTGCGTCGATGAGCAGCGATCTCATCGCCGGCCTTGTCGCTCTTGTGCTCGCCAGCGCAGTCGTCATCCTGGGGTGGCGACGCAACCTCTCCGCGATCACGCGAAACGGGATGCCACGGCTTGATGAGGGCTCCGAGCGGACGGCCGCGACGCTGGGCCTATATGAGGGCCACGAAAGACGACGACGCGCGCTCTCGAGGCGGCAGCGGAGCTGGCTCGTCTCGTTCTATCTGCTGATGGCCTTCACCTATGGGGCTTTTGCGGTCATGTCGGCAGACGACCGGGTGCGCGACGCGAGCCTCGCCGGCTTGTTCGCGCTCGTCGCCATGCTCCACCTGTGGCAAAGGCCCTCCCATCCCCCGGATGGGCCTGCTTCCTGAAGGGCGTCGACGCCGAACTGCTGCCCGCGGGTCGTGTACGGCAGTGGTCCGCAGCCCTTGACCTGCCCTCTCGTCCACCTCTACTGCTTGCCGATTGCCTCCGCGAGGCGAACCATCAGGGCAGCCGCGGTCCGGTCGTCTACCTCCTCGCGTCGCGCCAGCGTCTGCCAGGTGCGGAAATCGACGGCGAGGCCCAACACGGCGCGCAAGAGCGGTCGGCGGGTCCTCCTCGCGGGCCAGTCCGCCAGAAGGACGTCCCGCGCTTCGCGCAGGTAGGTCAGTCGCCTCTGCTCGACCATCTCCTTTACGAGGGGCGCCACCTCCGCGTCGCGGAGCACGTTCGCCCATCCGGCCTCCGTGCGGCGGAAGTAGTCGTAGAGCTGCGGGAGGGCCGCCTCGACGCGCTCGCGAGGGTCCTCGATGCGCCGCCACGCGACGAGGTCGGGTGGCGGGTTCATGCGATGCGCGTGTGCCGAGCACGCTTCGAGCAGCGTGCGCGCATCCGGGAAGTGACGGTAAACCGTGACCCGATTGACGCCGGCGCGCTCCGCGATGGCGTTGATCGACGTCCGCGCGGGGCCGCGTTCGAGGTGAAGCGCGACAGCGGATTCGACGATGCGCTGACGGGTCTCCGCCTTGCTCTCGGCCCGCGCCCGCTGCTTGTAGGGGCGGGCCACGGCATTTCGCGCAACAGCTATGTCACACCAACCTTGAATCGCGTGCCATGCGACGAGGATACTGCATTGAGCAACAATGGTGTTGCACGAATATAGGAGGAACGCAACGATGGCAACCGCGATCTCAACCGATGTCAAGATCGTCACCGAGGCCGGTGAAGGGGAGTCCGTCTCGCTCGGCGGGATCGGCGTGGATTTCAAGATCCCGGCCGAGACGACCGGCGGCGCCTTCTCGATCGTCGAGCACCCGCTTGATCCGGGCCGACTGATCCCGCCGCACATCCACTACCGAGAGGACGAGCTCTCCTACGTCGTTCGGGGCGAGGTCGGCGTCCGCATCGGCGACCGAGACTTCGTCGCCGGCCCTGGGAG
>DASWMG010000310.1:0-2041 GCA_036399875.1 Solirubrobacterales bacterium | reverse complement strand
CCACGACGCCAGTTTCGCCGAGGAGGAGGCCCAGCGCGCCGTCGACACCGGACACTCGACCGTCGGCCAGGCCGCCGCCGTCGCCCGTCAGGCGGACGTGAAGTTGCTGGCGCTCGTCCACATCTCCTCGCGCTACCACGTCGGCAAGGTGGTGGAGGAGGCACGCGAGGTGTTCGAGCCGGCGGTCGCGCCGCGCGACTTCGACGTGATCGAGCTCCCCTTCCCCGAGCGCGGCGAGCCGAAGCTCGTCTCCAACGGCTCCCGCGAGCGCGAGCGCGAGCCCGGGCCGGAGTCCTAGAGCCCGCCTGACCGATTTGCTTCAATCGCAGGACCAGAGAAAGGAGGTGGTCCTAACTTGATTCACATGCTTGACGGGACGCTGGAGGTGCAGGGCCGCTAGGCGCCGTGTCTCGCCCGGCGGAATCCAACCCGGGCACCGGCGAGCAAGGGAGACCGGGGCACACGTCCCGCCCGGTCGCGGGTCCCGCGCTCGCTCCCAAGCACCTGATCGGGGCCGCCTTCGGGCGGCCCCGGTTCGTTCAGTCGTAGCAGGCGCGCTTGTAGCGCCGATCCATGGCGGGGTCCCAGGAGTCCAGCTCGGTGTCGCGTCTGAGGCGAGCCAGCGCCGCGGCGACGATCGGCGAGTCTTTGTGGGCGAAGCCGAACTCGGCCAGTCGCTTGATCCTGCCGAGGACGTACGCGGTTTCGGGAAGCCGGTCGATTTCATCGTTGACGTCGAGCTTCCACGCGGTCAGGCAGAACGCTTCAAGGGTTTTCTTCTCCTGTGGTTCGAGCTCTGCCGCCCGCTCGACGCCCCCAAGTTTCTCTCCGGCGAGGGCGGCGGCCTTCAGCTCCGCGACCAGGTCGACGAAGGACTCGGTGACGCCCCCTGTGCGCTGCTCCCCGTCGTCCGACCCGCCGCAGCCGGTCGCGAGGATGCCGCTCAGGGCCAGCGCCGCGGCAAGCAGGAGAGCGAGGGAGCGGCGCCTGGCTTTCACGCGGACAGCATAAACTCTTTAGTGCTTCAAAAGCTCAAAGCGGCTGATCTGCCCTGGCTGGCGTCAGCTCGCGCTGCTACTGTGGTCGCGTCCTTTAACCAGGTCCCGCGAGGCCAGGAAGGAGCACCGAGGTGAGCGAGAAGGTCGTGCTCGAGCGCGACGATCTGAGGCGAACGCTGCGGCGGATCGCCCACGAGATCGCCGAGAAGAACCCCGTCCCGGACGGCCTGGCGATCGTCGGCATCCACACGCGGGGCGCCGTCTTGGCCCGCCGCCTTCACGCCCTGCTCGGCGAGATGACCGAGAGCGAGGTGCCGTTCGGCGACCTCGACATCTCCTTCTACCGCGACGACGTCGGCGCCAAGGCGCCCGACTCGCAGCCCGTCGTTCACGCCTCCCACATCGACTTCGACGTCGCCGACCGCACCGTCGTCCTGGTTGATGACGTCCTCTTCACCGGTCGCACGGTGCGCGCCGCGATCGACGCCCTCTTCGACTACGGCCGGCCCGAGCGCGTCCAGCTCGCCGTCCTCTGCGACCGCGGCCACCGCGAGCTGCCGATCCGCCCCGACTACGTCGGCAAGAACCTGCCGACCGCCCACGGCGAGCGCGTCAACGTGCGCCTAGAGGAGGTCGACGACGTCGACGAGGTGACGATCTCCGAGCCGCGCGCCGCGGAGGCACTCGCATGAGGCACCTGCTCGCCGTCGAGGGCCTATCGCGGGACGAGATCGAGGCGATCCTCGACCGCGCCGAGAGCTTCGCCGAGGTCGGCCGCCGTGACATCAAGAAGGTGCCGACCCTGCGTGGCCGCACCGTCGTCTCCCTCTTCTACGAGTCGAGCACCCGCACCTCGAGCTCCTTCGACCTCGCCGCCAAGCGCCTCTCCGCCGACCTCGTCTCGGTCAAGGCCGCCGGCTCCTCGGTCGAGAAGGGCGAGTCGCTGAAGGACACGGTCGCGACGCTCTCGGCCTACGACCCGGCCGCGATCGTGATCCGCCACCCCTACGCCGGCGCCGCGCAGCTGGTCGCCGAGTGGTCGG
>DASWMG010000309.1:0-15336 GCA_036399875.1 Solirubrobacterales bacterium | reverse complement strand
CGAATCGGCGGCGCGCGAGTAAGACGACGATCTCCACTGTCGCTTACCATCGATAAGCAGATGGCCACTCGCTCGACCACCCTTTCCCCCGCCGCGACCGACGTCCAGTCGTCGGCGCCCGTGACCCAGGTGAGCCTCTCGCGCGTCGGCGTGACCGGGGTCGAGAAGGTGATCCGGGTCGCCGTCGACGGCGCCGAGAGCACCTATCACGCCGAGTTCGAGTGCCTGGTCGACCTCAACCCGCGCCAGGCCGGCGTCCACATGTCGCGCTTCGAGGAAATCGTCGGCGAGGCGATCGACGAGGTGGTGCTGGGCGAGGCGTTCCGCGCCGAGGTGCTCGCCGCCCACATCGCCCAGCGGGTGCGCGAGCGCCAGGGCGGCCTGCGGGCCGAGGTCTCGGTGACCGCGCGCTACCCGGAGACGGTGACGACGCCGGCGAGCGGGCAGCGCACCCAGGAGATCTACGTCCTGTTCGGCACGGCTGTCGACTCGCTGCGCGGCACCCGCACCCTGACCGGCGTCCAGGCGCAGGGGATGACCGCCTGCCCCTGCGCGCAGGAGATGGTCGGCGGACTGGCCCGCGAACGGCTCGCCGAGCAGGGCTTCGACGCCGAGCAGATCGAGCGGGCGATCGAGGCCGTGCCGATCGCGACCCACAACCAGCGCGGCATCGGCAGCCTCCACATCGGCTGCCCGGAGGGCGGCCCCGCCTGGATCGACGCGCCGGAGCTGCTGCGAATAGTCGAGCAGTCGATGAGCTCGGAGATCTACGAGTTGATGAAGCGGCCCGACGAGCTGGCGGTGGTCGCCAAAGCCCACGCGCAACCGCGCTTCGTCGAGGACTGCGTGCGCGAGATGCTGCGCCGCGTCGTCGAGGACTACCCCGACCTGCCCGGCGAGGCTTTCGTGCTGGCGCGCCAGGAGAACCTTGAGACGATCCACCGCCACAACGTGATCGCCGAGCGCTACGGCAAGCTCGACGACCTGCGCGCCGAGCTGGAAAGCGGCGAGCACCAGCGCCGCCATGTGACGGTCAGGGAGTGGCTCGAGGCTCCAGCGACTTGAGTCGCTTGCGCAGTCCCAGGAAGTAGTCGGCGCCGCTGACGACGGTCGCGGCGACCGCCGCGTAGACGAGGGCGTCGACCCAGCCGGGCGAGGGGTTGGCGGCGATCAGGGCGAAGACGGCGGCGATCTGCAGAACGGTCTTGAGCTTGCCGAGCCAGCTGGCGGAGATCACGACCCCGCGCTCGGCGGCGATCCCCCGCAGGCCGGTGACGGCGACCTCGCGGGCGATGATCACCATCGCCACCCAGGGCTGGAGCCGGTCGAGCGAAACGAGCGAGAGCAGCGCCGCGATGATCAGCAGCTTGTCGGCGAGCGGGTCCATCAGCTTGCCGAAGGTGGTCACGGAGTCACGCGAGCGGGCGAAGTAGCCGTCGAGGCCGTCGGTGAGGGCGGCGAGGGCGAAGACGGCGGCGGCCAGCTCGTCGCCATTGGGCGTCTCGCCGAGCAGGGCGACCACCACGACCGGCACGGCGAGGATGCGAAGCAGGGTGAGGACGTTGGCGAGGTTGAGCGGGAACACGGGCCCTACCTACCCGCCGTCGCCGTCGCGGGCAGCGGCTCCTCTCCCGAGTCGAACGCCTCGGGAGCGAGCTCGGCCGCCGGCACGCCGAGAGCCCGGCGCAGTACCACCCGGTGCGCGGCGTGGCCCGCGGCCAGCGACGCGGCCAGCGTGCGGGGAGCGGCCGTGTTGAGGAGAGGCACGGCGTCGAGATGCGCGATCAGCACGGCGCCCTCGAGCCGGTAGAGGCGCGCGAGCAGGTCGGGCTCGGCCTCGCCGGCAGGCGGCGCGACGTCGGCCGGCTCCGCTTCGACTTCCGCGCCGAGCCCGCGCAGCGCCTTAGTAATCGCGTCGACGTATTCCTGCTGGTGGGCGCGGAAGCGCCTCGCGACGACCCGCCACGGCGGCGAGAGCGCGGGCATCGCTTGCGTGTAGGCGTCGAGCAAACCGAGCTCCTCGCCCAGGACCGCGTTCAGCAGCTCGGCGTCTGCTCCCTTTTCGGGATCCGTCTTCGCCCCTTCCCCGCTCGGCCCGCAACCGGTCCCGAGGAGGACCGTCAAGCCGACGAGCAATAAGACGGCGCGGCTTGCGCCGCGCCGTCTTGCTCTGCCCCAAACGAATCGGTGGTCGCCCACAGGCGGCGAAGCCTATGGGCCTCGCACGGCTCCCGCCGTGCGGCAGCCTTATTTCCTGGCTTTGGTCCGGCCTTTGGCCTTCGTGCTGGATTTCTTCTTCAGCGGTTTCTTGGCCGCTGCCGCCGGTACCTCGTAGCCGAGCATCGCGACCGAGACGTTGAAGCCCTCCGCGCCCTTGGCGGTCCGCTTGACGCAGTCGGCCTGGACGGCCATCACGTCTTTCAGCGCTTTCTCGAGGATGCCGCGGATGTCGTCCCAGCCCTTCTCGTCGACGAACATCGGCGTCCAGCTCATGTGCCGGTCCTTGCGCTCGTCGAAGGTGCCGTCCTCGAGCGAGGCGACGACGTCGTCCATGACCATCTGGAACAGGTCAGCGCTCATCCCGGTCCGAACCGAATCCGGCAGCTGGTGCCAGTCGCGATCCGTGAGGAAGGCGCGGGAGGTCGCGCGGTAATAGTGCTCGACAGCGCCGCGCCTCGGCTCCGTTTTGACGAGCTCTATGCAGTTGTAGTCCTTGAGAACTTTGACGTGGTAGCTGACCTGGCTCAGACCTTCGTTCAGCTCCTTGGCCAGTTCGTTGGGGCTGGCCATCCGTTCGTTCAGGATCGCCAGGATCTCCACGCGGAGTTCGTGCGCGAGGGCCTTGACCAGGCTCTGGTTGACGCCTCGCCCGCTCGCGGACTTGCTCTTCCCCTTCCCTCTGGCTTTTTTGCTCATGGGTTTGCTTTTCGCAGCCAACTGACTTCCCTCCGATTCATTGGGGCACTCGACCACTCCATCGTATTGATCTACAACAGCTATTTCTAGCGAGCGTCGACAAAATGCTCCGATCTCCTTATTAGTGGAAACTTTTCCACCAATCGACGGGTCTTTAGGTAGCTCGCGCGTAGAGCGCGGCAGGGAGTAGCCCAGTCGATGCAAGGGGGTGAGCTTGATGAAGATCGGTGCTGCCGAGGCCGTTGTCCCGATGGTTTCGATTCACAAGGTCGGCTAGCTCGACCACGGGAAGCCCGTTCTCGACGGCGGGATCGGGCTTCCCGCCCACATTTCCCGCCCAGTAGCGTCCCGAAGCGATGGCGCCGACATCTCCCGCAATCTCCGCCGACTCGCTTCCTGCCCTGGCCGAGCGCGTACACGCCTGCCGCAAATGCGAACGCCTCGTCGCCTGGCGGGAGGCCCAGGCCGCCGAGCCTCCGCGCCGATTCCGCGGTCAGCGCTACTGGGCGCGACCGGTCAGCGGCTTCGGGGACGCCGCCGCGCGAATTGTCCTGATTGGCCTAGCGCCGGCCGCACATGGCGCCAATCGGACGGGCCGTATTTTCACCGGCGATCGCTCCGGCGACTGGCTCTACGCGGCGCTGCACCGCGCCGGCTACGCGAATCAGCCGACCGCGGTCGCACTTGACGACGGCTTGCAGTTGCGAGATGCATACGTGACCGCGACCGTTCGCTGCGCACCGCCAGCCAACCGGCCATCGCCCCCCGAGCGAGACAATTGCCTCCCCTACCTGTCGCGGGAGCTGGAGCTGCTCGACGAGGCTCGCGTACTGGTCGCTCTAGGCGCCTTCGGTTGGGACGGAGCGCTGCGGGCGGCCGCCAGCCTCGGGTGCGTCACGCCACGGCCGAAGCCGCGTTTCGGGCACGGCAGCGAGGTGGATCTCGAACGCTGGACGCTGATCGGCAGCTACCACCCGAGTCAGCAGAACACCTTCACCGGGCGCCTCACGGAGACAATGTTGGACGAGGTGTTGGCGCGCGCGCGGGAGTTGGCCAGCGCTAGCTAGCAGGCGTGGCTTTCGCGAAAAGCTCCCGTGGCACCAGCGGCCGTTTCGAAGCCGAGCATGAACACCGCCGTTGGAATTTCTCGACCGGAGCCAGCGAGGAGGCGCTTGGCGCTCTCGGAGCGAATAGCGAGGACTCGCTCCAAGGCCTCGCTCATCGCCTTCGTCATCTCCTCCCAACCTTGCTCGTCGAGAATCATGTTCGTCCTGCTCTCGTGGCAATCGGCCCGACCGTTGAAGGTCCCCGCCCGCAAAGCATCGCCCGCTTCGTCGAAGAGTGCTTGCAACAGACTCGCGCTGAAGCTGGCTCGGATGTCAAGGGGCAGAGCACGCCACGCGTCGTCGTCGAGATGGAGAATGCGGGAGCAGAGTTGGTAGAAGTGCTCCTTGACGCCGCGCCTCTGACGTGTGCGGACCAAACGGATCATTCCCATCTCGACCAGGACCTTGACGTGGTAATCGAGATCGCGGGCTACGAGGCCTAGCTCTTGCGCGATTTCATTTGGGCTGGCAATCCGGTCCCCGAGGGTGACCAGAATGTGGCTCCGGAGAGGGTGCGAGAGAGCTTTGGCGATCGCCGGATCGATCACCTGCCGCAACTTCCCCTCGAGGGCTGCCACCTCTTTTCTCTTCGCCTTCTGCGCCATCGCCGTCTCCTCCTCCTGCTCCCTTGGGCGAAACCCCTGCGTCGCCAATAGTTCCAATCTAAGACTCGTTTAAGACCTAATTTGAGGCCAATTAGCGCTGCGTACAAGGGAAGAGGCCAAGTTTTTCCCTTTTGTCTAACGAAACCGATTAAAACATCAGCCCGGTCTCAATGCAGCAGAACGGATGATGCGACCGAGGATCAAGCGCACGACCGAGTGGATGGAGACGCCCGACGGCGACCTCTACCTGCTGCGGCCCAGCGGCGGGACGGACGTGCACATCGAGAAGCCCGATCCGGAGGGCCGGCAGTTGCTCGAGTCCCTCGACGGCAGCCTGGAGCGGAGCGACCTGGAGGAGCGGTTCGGCGAGGATGCGGTGCGCGACCTGCTCGCCCAGCTCGAGGAGCTCGGTCTGGTCGAGGACGGCGCCGACGACGACCGGGTCTCCGAGCGGGTCATGGACCGCTTCGACCGGCAGCTTCGCTACTTCAGCGACATCACGACCGGACCAACGCCGTCGCAGTGTCAGGCGGAACTGGAAAGCGCGCGTTTGGTCGTGCTCGGCGTCGGCGGGCTCGGGGGCTGGTCGGCTATCTCGCTGGCCTGCTGCGGGGTGGGCGAGATGCTCCTGATCGACGGCGACGAGGTCGAGGAAAGCAACCTCAACCGCCAGATCCTCTACAGCGAGGCCGACATCGGCCGGCCCAAGGTCGAGGCGGCCGCAGAGCGCCTGCTGGCATTCAACTCCGCGATGCGGATCGAGGCGGTCAACGAACGGGTCGAGGGCGAGCAGGCGATCGCCGACCTGATCGACGGCTTCGACGTCGTCATCGACGCCGCCGACTGGCCGGCGCACGAGATCGAGCAGTGGGTCAACTCGGCCTGCTTCGCGGCCCGCATCCCGTACATCACGATGAGCCACTTCCCGCCGATCGCCCGCGTCGGTCCGCTCTACGTGCCGGGCGAGACCGGCTGCTTCGCCTGCCAGGTCGCCGCCTACCGCCGCGCCTATCCACTCTTCGACGTCGCCATCGAGCAGCGCAAGGCGAAACCCTCGCCCGCCGCGACCCTCGGCCCCGCCTGCGGCCTGATCGGCGGACAGGTCGGGCTCGACGTCATGCACCTGCTGACGGGCCTTGCCGAGCCCTCGACGCAGGGCGTCGGGCACATCTACGACCTGCGCACGATGAAGGTCGAACGGGAGCCGGTCGTACCCGAGCCGGACTGCCCGGTCTGCGGGCACCTGCCGCCCAACGAGCGCTCGCGGGCGTCAGAGCAGGCTGTGCGGTAAGCCCGCGGCGGCCTCCCTACAATGCCGGCAGCAGGCCGGCGTAGCTCAGCTGGTAGAGCACTTCATTCGTAATGAAGGGGTCCCCGGTTCAAGTCCGGGCGTCGGCTCTGGGTCGCTAGACCCTCCTACTCAGGAAAGCGGGACGCCGCCGAGGGAGTCGACCGTCCAGCCGTCCTCTTCCTTGGCCATCGGAATCGCGTAGTCCGTCTTCGCGGCGCCGTGGTAGAGAACGTAGGCGCGGTCGCCTTCGATTCGCATCGCGCCGACGTCGGCGATCGCGGCTTCCCTGCGAGCGTCCTCGGTGGCAGGCCCCGAGACAGCAGCGAGAAGCTCGGGACACTCTTTGTCGCGCAGTTGCTTTGCCTGGGTGGCGAAGCGCGCCAAGGAGTCGAGGACATTTGCCGAAAGGTAAGCGCAGGTCGTCTCCCAGTCGCCCTCGGCGCGCGCGTCGAGAAAGGCGTGCAGGGCGGCGGCGGCTTCCTCGAGCTCGGTCTCGTCCGCTTCGTCGCCGAATTCCTGGACGCTGTTGTCGCCGCCCGGCGTGACGAATTGCTCGACGTCGCCGCCGGAATCGCGGTCGCTCGGGGTCGCATCGTCGGTCTTGCCGGCGTCCGCGCCGCCGTTTGCCGGCGGCTTCGCCGCGGAGCCGTCCCGGTCCCCCCCGGCTGACCTGCCGCCGGAGGTTTCGTTAGCCTGCGCGCCGCCGTCGGCCGGAGGGGAAGTCGCGGAGGGACCGGAGTCGTCCCCGCATCCCGCCGCTCCCAGGCCGAGCAACGCAAGTGACGCCAACGTCGCCGCCAAGCTGCCGCGTCTCGCCATGAGCCGATCATATTCAGCCGCCCTGCTGCTACTGGCCTCCGGCCTGCTCCTGCTCCTGCCCAGCGCCGGCGGCGCCGACTCCGCGGAGCGGATCGTCGTGCACGGCGCCCACGGCGGCAGCAACCTGGCGCTCAGCGTGCGCGACGAGCGGCTGGTGGTGCGTGGCTGGATGGCGCGGGCGCAGCCGACGGGCTGCCATTTCCGGCGCAATCGCTCGGTCGCGGCCTGCCCCCTGACGGGCGTGAGCTCGATCGAGCTCGACATGGGCCCCTCGGGCGACTTCATCGAAGTGCGCGACCGGCTGCCGGTCGCCCTTCGCGTCTACCTGGGCGACGGCTCGGACAAGTTCATCGGCAACGGCGAGCGGGACTTCTGCTATCCCGGCGGCAACCGCCGCAACCGCTGCATTGGACGCGGCGGCGACGACGTCTGCATCACCGGCCCGCGCAACAGCGACTGCGTCGGGGGTCGCGGCAACGACTACTGCCGTCACGGAACCGGCAGCGACGGCTGCTGGGGCGGGCCAGGTCAGGACGTCTGCGTGATGGGCCCCGGGCACGACGGCTGCCACGGCGGCCGCGGCAACGACCGGCTCTACGGCGGCTCGAGCAGCGACCGGCTCTACGGCGGCAGCGGCCACGACCTCTGCGACGGCGGTCCCGGCTGGGGTCGGTCGCAGTCGTGCGAGTCGGGCCCGCGGCGCTGAGGTCGGTTTAGTTGGATCGGCGCGTACCCATTGACATACACCCGTGATTGATCTAGGGTCTTCGATCAATCAGTGGCCCGAGGTGGGACCTCGGGCCCTTCTCTAGGCAAGGGAGGCTCCATGTCAGTTCTGAAACGCGTCGCGCTGCTTGCGTGCGCGCTCGTCGCGGTGCTTGTGCCGGCGACGTCCGCAAGCGCCACGATCACCTCGAAAACGATCGATTACGGCCCCTACACGATCCCCGCCGGCAACGGCGATCCCCACGACCATGAAAACGCGGGGATGATCCAGAACCAGATCGTCAACAACATCGCCAAGCCGTGCACCGGCTGCACGCTCATCGGCGTCACGCCGGACCTCGTCTACACCGACGGGACCAAGGCGACCATCAGCCAGGGCCCGATGCTGCACCACGCGATGTTCGCGGCGCAGTCCAGCGGCAAGTCGGACGTGACCTGCCCCGGCACCGGCCCCGGTCTGCTCGGCGAACGCTTCTTCGCCTCCGGCGACGAGCGCACCAAAGTCGACCTGCAGTCGCTGCCCTACGGCTACAAGATCAACAGCACCGAGACCTGGAACATGGTCTTCGACCTGATGAACTGGGCAACGACCAGCAAAACGGTGAAAATCCGGATGACGTGGAAGTACGCCACCGGCACCGACTCGACCAACCGCGCGCCGCTGCGCCCGGTCTGGCTCGACGCCAACCAGTGCTCGATGAACTCGTACATCACGGTTCCGACCGGGTTGAGCGACACCCACTACGACTGGAAAGCGACCTTCGGCGGCAAACTGATCGCCGCTGCCGGTCACATCCACGACCACGGCGTCAACATCGAACTCACCAACGAGAGCGCGGGCGGCAGCATCCTCTGCAACTCGGTGGCTGGCTACGGCGGTGCCGGCTACGAAACGCCTGACGGACGCAAACACGTGTCCTCGGTGAACGTCTGCACCGGAAACCCGATCGCGACGATCAGCAAAGGCAACACGATCCGCCTCCACGGCATCTACAACGTGCCGGAAGGCCACCACCTGATCGACGACGCGATGGCTATCGCGATCGCCTACATCGGCTAGCTCCTAGCTGGTCGTTTTCCGTCGGCTCCCGCCGCCGCCCCGTGCGGCGGCGGGCCGCCGTCGACTCGAGGTTTTTTTCGCCGTCGCCCCTCGTTTGGGCGACGTTTGTTTTTTGGCGGTCCTCGTCGCCCGTTTGGCTTTCGCCGCCGCGCGTTTGGGCGAGGCTTTCGAGCCTTTCGAGGCGCTCCGTTTGCGCGGGGCGGCGCCGTTGCGCGAGCCCCGCAGAGCTGCCGGCACTTCCTCCTGGACGACGGCGCCGGTCAGCGACTTGATCTGACCCTCGAGGAATTTCGCCATCCGTTCCTCCTCGCGCCGGATCCCGCGCGCCAGCTTGGCGGTCTCTTTGTCGCCGACCTTCTCGGCCAGCGTCTCGATCGCGAGGTAGGTGGCGATCTCCTCGTGCTCGTTGAAGTACTCGGTCTTGGCGTTCTTGAGCATTTTCTCCTGCTCGCCCGATCCGCGGACCGCGTGCAGGGGTCCCTTCGCTGCCGCCATCGCCTTGCCGACGGCGGTGCCGACCTTGCTGGTGCCGTCGCCGCCCAGCTTCTTGATCCGGCGCTCGACCGCTTTGGCGTGGGCCTTGGTCTCGCGCAGGTGCTGCTGGAGCCGTTTCTTGTAGGGCGCCCTGGTCGTCATCGTGATGTGGGCCTGGAGTGCGGTTTCCAGTTCCCGCTCCTTGCCGTGGGCCTCGTTGAGGTACTGCACGAGCTTCGCGTCGCGCTCGTTCAAATCCGCCATCGGGTTCCTCCTTGTGCGCTATTCGGGCTCGGGCGCTTCCTTGCCGGGCCAGGTACCCGTCGCGCCCGCAAAAGAACGTCGCAAGCCGTGGTCGGTCACGCCTTTCGCCAGCCGGAAGATCGCGCCCTCCAGTGCCAGCGCCGCGATCAGTTTCGGCCAGTTGACCTCGCGGTGCTCGGGCTGCGGCGGTTCCTCGTCGTCGATCGCACCCCAGACGCGTTCGAAGATCTTCTTGCCGATCGAGCCAGCCACCAGGCCGACGCCGATCCCGATCGGGGCAAAGACGAACCTCACGGCTGTCCTCCCCGGGTCCGCGGTTCGTCGGGCTCCGAGCGGGGCTCCAGCTGCAGGTCCTCGGCGGCGCCTGGCCTTCCCTCTTCGATCTCGAGGCTGCGCTCGCGCTCGGCGTTGAGCTGGTGGCCGAAGAGGATCGCCAGGTTGGTGATCCAGAACCAGACCAGCAGCGCGATCAGGCCGCCGAGCGTGCCGTACGTCTTGTCGTAGGAGCCGAAGTTGGCGACGTAGAGGGCAAAGAGAGCCGAGGCGACGATCCAGACGACGATCGCGACAAGACTGCCCGGCGTCACCCACTTGAAGCCGCGCAGCTTGGCGTTCGGCGAGGCGTAGTAGAGAACTCCGACCACGGTTATGAAGAGGGCGGCGAGCACCGGCCACTTGGCGATGTTCCAGACGTCGACGGCGGCGCTGGAGAGGCCGATCGGGTCAGCCACCGCTTCGACGACCGGCCCGGTCAGCACCAGACCGAGGGCGACCAGCGCGGTCAGGACGATCATCACCAGCGTCACCAGCAGCTGCAGCGGTCGCAGCTTCCAGAAGGGGCGCCCCTCGGGCGTCTCGTAGATGACGTTGGAGGCGCGCATGAAGGCGCCGACGTAGGCGGAGGCCGACCAGAGCGCGGTGGCGAGGCCGATGATCAGGGTCAGCCCGGCGGCGCCGCGGTTGGAGGTGATCGATTCGATCGGACCCGAGAACGTGTCGGCGGCGGAGCTCGGCCCGAGCGAGGTGACGATTTCGGTGACCGTGTCGGTCGTCTCTTTGGGGTCTCCGAAGAGTCCGACCAGGGAGACCATCGCGAGCAGCGCCGGGAAGAGCGAGAGCAGGCCGTAGTAGGTGAGGGCGGCTGCCCAGTCGGAGAGGTTGTCGTCGCGGAACTCGGTCGCCGTACGCTTCAGCGTCGCCAGCCAGCCGCTGCGGGAATGGAGATCCTTGGAGCTCTTGTCGTCCCGCGGGCGCGCGTCGGCCACGGCTGCCAGATGCCCGTCCCGCATGCCGTCAAAACCTCGCCGCGCGATCGTGGCCGGAGGCGGGGCGCATCGCGAGCAGGCAGAGATCGTCCTTGATCGGGCTCGCGGCCCAGGCGAGGATGGCCCGCTCGGCGCCCTCGACGAGACGATGGGCGTCCATGCGGACGTAGGGCTCCAGCAGATCGAGGAAGCCGGTCTGGCCGAGGGTCGAGCCGTCGCGCCCGCGGACGTCGGTCGCCCCGTCGGTGTAGGTGAGGATCCCTTCGTCGCGGGCGAGGTGAACCTGCAGCGTCCGTAGCTCGAGCTCCGAGTCGACTCCCAACAGCAGGGTGCGAGTGGGCATCTCCAGGGCCTCGAGGCTGGGCAGGCAGAGGGGGGCGGGATGGCCGGCGACCGCCCAGGCCAGCTTGGAGCTGTCAGGGGAATAGCGCAGCGAGACGGCGCTGACGAAGGCATCGCGGCGCGGGCTCTCGACCAGGGCCCGGTTGGCCAGCATCAGCAACTCGGCCGGGTCGCTCGTATTCGCCGCGAAGGCGCCGAGACGAGCGCGGACGAAGGTCGCCAGCTGAGCCGCCTTCGGCCCGTGACCGACCACGTCGCCGACGATCGCCACCAGCGAGCCTTCCGGACCCTCGACGAGGAGGAAGAAGTCTCCCGAGACCCCCAGTTCGGAGGGGATGAAGGCCGTTGCGAACTCCGCCCCGTGGACCTTGGGCAGAACGGCCGGCGCCAGCGCCTCGCGAATCGCCTCGAGTTCCTCGGCCGAGTGCTCCAGGCCGGCGAGGCGGGCCCGGATCACATGCACCGCCACCGCGACGGCGGCCAAGACGAGCAAAACGACCAGAATCGACGCCGTCAGCGAGCTCATCGCGCCTCCTAAGTGGGGCTATGAGGCCTTGTGGGGTAGCGATCGGTACGGCGTTCAGTTCGATCGTACCGCCGCGCAGGCGGCGGGGCCAGACCGCAACGTTTTCGGAGCGCCTACCCTGATCCCTATGCCTGAGAGCGGAAGCCAACGTAGCCACCACCTCGACGCCATCCGTGTCTCGGCGATCCTCCTCCTGATCCCCTACCACGCCGCCCGCTATGTCCAGAAGGGCGATGGAGGAGCCGAGATAGTCGATGCCGTCGTCTGGTTCGTCCACACCTGGCACATGCCCCTGTTCTTCGCGATCTCGGGTTTCCTCGCCGCCAGCGCCCTGCGGCGATCCACCGCCGCCGGGCAGTTGCGCTCCCGCTTTCGCCGGCTCGGCCTGCCCCTGGCTGTGGGAATGCTGACGGTGGTGCCGCTGGCCAACTTCCTCGTGATCGGCGCGGCGGCCCTCTGGCCGCGCAACGAGGCGCTGCCGCCGAAGCGGGAGCTGGACCTCGCCAACGTCTTCACCCTGACGCCGCGGCACCTGTGGTTCATCGCCTACCTGTTGATGATCTCCCTGATCGCGATCGGCGTTTGGCTGGCGATTCAGCGTGCGCCTCGGCTGGGACAGGCCATCAACCGCGGCTTTCGCGGCCTGATGAGGTCATGGTGGACCGTTCCCGTGCTGGCGTCGATCAGCGCGGCGATCCTGATCACCAAGACCGGCTGGGTGGCGGGAGGAACCGCGTCGAACTCGCTCGTCCCAGCCCCGACTCTCTTCGCCTACTACAGCCTCTTCTTCTTCTTCGGCTGGCTCCTCAGCGGCCAGAGCGACCTCGTGGACGAGCTCAAGCGCGGAGCCTGGTGGCGGCTTGGCGCCGGGGTACTGATCGCCCTGCCCGCCTTCCTCCTCTTCTACGACAACGGCGACTTCACCGGCAACGTCGGCACGCCGGGCGTGCTGGCCGAAATCGACGAGTTGCGGCTCTACGGGCTGTTCACGGTGGGGCTGGTCTGCTGGCTCACCCTGTTCGGCATCTGGGGGGTGTTGGCGCGATACGTCCGCAAGGAGTCGCGCCCGTTGCGCTATCTGTCGGACGCGAGCTTCTGGATCTACCTGGTTCACATCCCGTTCCTCGTCGCCCTGCAGAGCTCCCTCGCCGAGACCGAGCTGTCGCTCCCCGCCCGTTACGGGTTGACCGTGTTCGGAACCCTCGCGCTCGCGGTCGGCACGTACGCCCTGATCCGTGCTGCTCGCAGGCGATCAAGGATGCGCAGGGCGCCGAGGTTCCGCAGGGCGTAGCCCTGCCACAACCCCACGGGGCGGAAATCGACAGCGGTGCAGGGCGGGCAGAGGACGCTTGGGTGGACGCCATCCTGGCTCAGCGCCCCGGCGGAAGCCTCCGGTCCGGCGATCTGCCGCCAGTAGTTCCAGAGCGGCAGCACCCGGTTCTCGGCCAGGGCGGCGATCTCGGCGTTGAACTGCTCAACCCGCTGCGAGAACGGCCACCTTGCGCGAGGCGGGATCGTGCTGATCACCGGGATGACGCCGGCGGTGGAGACGAGCCGCGCGACGCGCGCGAGGTCGAGACGAAACTGGACGGGGGTGAAGTCCTCAAGGTCGTTGGTCCCGAACATGATCAGAGCGACCGACGGGCGCAGCAAGCGCAGCTCACAGCTGACGGCGGGCAGCCCTTCGCATTCCGGGAGGGATTCGCGGGGCAAGAGGGCGTCGGCCGCCCGCCAGCCTCCAACCGCGGCCACGCCCAGGCGCGAGTAGCTGTTGCTGACCGGGCATTGGGCTTCCTCGGACCCTCTCGGCACGGGAGTCGTCCCGAAGAACCTCAGGGTCGGGCGCAACTCGCTCCACTCGCCCAGGCGAGGTCGCCGGCAGGCCAGCGCCTGCAAGAACGACGGCGACGCGGTGATGCTGTCGCCGATCTTGGCGAAGACCCCCGGCTGATTGCCGAGTCGCTCTCCGCGGCTTGCGATCTTCTCGAGATGGCTGGCGAGGCCGGGGCCGAGCGCCGGCACGACGGGCAGCTCCTGCCACTCGGCCGCACGCGACTCGTGACTGAAGAAGGAGCCGAGCGCCACCAGGGCAACGGCTAGGGAAGCAACTCTCACCGCGAGCATTGTGAACGGGGCATACGGCGCCTTTCTGAGCGGAGGGGGTGGGATTCGAACCCACGAGCGCCTTGCGACGCCAACAGTTTTCGAGACTGCCCCGTTCAACCACTCCGGCACCCCTCCGGGACTTGGTCTTGCCTCGATTCTACGAAGCCGCCGCGCTCGCATGGCTCAAGGCTTGACCGGCACGCGCCGATCACGCCTGCGTGCAGGGCAGCGAGCAGACCGGCCTCGGCCGCTTCTTCGACAGCAATCCGCTGCCGCTGCGGCTGCTGGCGGTCCTCGCCCTGCTCTGGGGCGTCGGCTACCTGACCTGGCGGATCGGCTGGAGCGCCGAGGGGACCAGCCCCGTCCTCTTCATCATGCTGCTGGTCACCGAGGTCTACGGGCTATGGGCCCTGGGGATGCTGACGTGGTACTCGTGGTCGCGCCCGCCGGCCGTCCGGCCGCCGGCGACGCCGGGTCGCAAGGTCGACGTATACGTCTGCACCTACGACGAGCCGATCGAGGTCGTCGCGGCGACCCTCGCCGGCTGCCGCGCGCTCACCTACCCCCACACCACCTACCTGCTCGACGACGGGCGCCGCCCGGAGATGGCCGAGCTGGCCGAGGTCGCCGGCGCCGTCTACCTGACCCGCGCCGACAACTCGCACGCCAAGGCGGGCAACATCAACGCCGCCCTCTCGCGCACCGATGGCGAGCTGGTGCTAATGCTCGACGCGGACCACGTCCCGATGCCCGACGCCCTCGACGCGATGGTCGGCTACTTCGACGACGAGCGGGTCGCGCTGGTCCAGAGCCCGCACGACTTCTTCAACCACGACTCGGTCCAACACTACGTCGTCGGCCGCCACGAGCAGTCGCTCTTCTACCGCGTCGTCTGCCCCGGAAAGGACCGCCACGGCGCCGCATACTGGTGCGGCTCGGCGGCCGTGCTGCGCCGCGAGGCGCTGCTGGAGATCGGCGGCGTCGCGACCGAGACGATCGCCGAGGACTTCCACACGACGATCCGCCTGCTCCGCCACGGCTGGACCAGCCGCTACCACGACGAGGTGCTGGTCCAGGGTTTGGCGCCGCACGACCTCGACGGCTACCTGCTCCAGCGCGACCGCTGGGCGCGAGGCAACCTCGCCGTCTTCACCCTGTCCGAGTCGCCGTTGCGGGCGCGCGAGCTGAGGCCGCTTCAGCGTCTCTCCTACTTCGTCAGCCTCGCCGCCTACCTGGCGCCGCCGATGCGGTTGCTGCTGCTGACGACGCTCGGGCTCGTGCTCTGGACCGGCCAACTGCCGATGAAAGTGAGTGTGGTGGCGCTGGTCGCCCTCTGGCTACCCTCGGTCAGCCTCAACCTCCTGGCCGGTTCGGCGCTGGCGCGCGGCTACATGCGGGTCGGCGAGACCGCTCACTACGAGCTGCTGACGATGGAGATCTACACGCGGGCGCTGCGCTGCATCTTCCGGCCGGGTCGCACCGCCTTCAAGGTGACGCCGAAGCAGGGCGCCGACGTCGGCGGCCTGGACGCGGCGCGGAAGCTCCACCTGGTGATCGCCGCGGCCGTCGTGCTGGCCGGCGGCACCCTGATGAGGATGCTCGATCTGGCCGGCGTGGGTCCGCTGCCCGGCATGCCGGGGATCGCGACGGCGGTGGTCGTCGTGCTCGGCCTGATCGAGCTGCGCCGCGTGCTGCGCACGCTGCTCGCGGTCGGCCGCCGCCAGCAGCGCCGCCAGGTCTACCGCTTCGAGGGCGACGCGCCGGCCCACTGCTTCGACGGCGCCACGCACGTCGGCGGGCGCCTGGTAGACGCCAGCGCCGCCGGGGTCGGGCTGG
>DASWMG010000308.1:0-7867 GCA_036399875.1 Solirubrobacterales bacterium | reverse complement strand
CGATGCTGGCGACGATCACGGGCTACGGCGTGGGGCTCTTCATCCATGTGATGGCCGTCGTGCTGACCTTCGGTCCCACGTTCGGCTACGGCTTCTTCATTGCCGCCGCCGAAGCGAACGACCCCCGCAGCGTGCCGACGGTGCTGCGCGGCGTCCAGAAAGTCGATCGCTTCCTGGTGCAGCCGGGGCTGGTCGTCATCCTGCTCGCCGGCATCTACATGCTGGCCGAGGCGGACATCGACGCCGGCGAATCCTGGGTGACCGTCGGTTTCGTCGCCATCCTCATCCTCTTCGGCATGGCGCACGGCTACTTCCGGCCCAATACGCAGAAGGCGCTGGAGCTGGCCGAGCGCGACCTTGGGCGCGGCGATTCCCTCGGCGACGAGTACGCGTCGGTGGCAGGGAAGCTGGAGAAGGCGGGAAAACTCGCGGGCCTGATCGTCGCGGTGACGATCTTCTTCATGGTCGTCAAGCCCTGAGGGCTTGACCGCGCCCGGCTCTCAGCTCGACCGCGCCGCCCCCGTCGCCATGTTCGACTCCGGCGTCGGCGGCCTGACCGTCCTCCACGAGTGTCTCGTCTCCCTGCCCGAGGAGGACTTCCTCTACCTCGGCGACACGGCGCTGTTCCCCTACGGCTCGCGGCCGGTCGACGTGTTGCGTCGCCGCGCCGCGGCGATCTCCGATCTGCTGCTCGACCGGGGCGCGAAGCTGCTGGTGATCGCCTGCAACACGGCCACCTCGATCGCCACCGACGTCGTCCGCGAGGAGGCCGGCGCACGGGGCGTCGAGGTCGTGCCCGTGGTCGAGCCCCAGGCCGAGATCGCCGCCGCGATCAGCGACAGCGGCAGGGTCGGCGTCCTCGCCACTCCGAACACGGTCAAGAGCGGCGCCTACCGGCGGGCACTGGAGGGGCAGGGGCGCGCGCTCCAGGTGACCGAGGTGGCGGCGCCCGACCTCGCCTCCTTCATCCAGAAGGGATCGACCTTCGACGAGCGGATCGTCGAGATGACCAGGGGCTACTGCCTGCCCCTGAAGCGCGCCGACGTCGACACGCTGATCCTCGGCTGCACCCACTATCCCCTTGTAGCGCCGATGCTGCAGCGGATCCTCGGGCGCGACGTGCGGCTGGTCAGCGGCGGTCACGCGGTCGCCGCCGCCGTGCAGCGCTGCCTCCACTCGCGGGAGCTCCTGAGCGGGAGCGGCGAGGAGGGGGACTACCGCTTCCTCTGCACGGGAGACGTCGATTCCTTTCGCGCGGTGGGGAGTCGCTTCCTGCAGATGCCGCTGGGCGGTATCGAGCGCATCAAGATTTAGAGAGTCGTTGCATTCAGCGCACCACGCGCGCGCCGGGGCCTGCGAGGGTCCCGCCATGCCCACTCTTACGCCAGCTCTTACGTCCGTCAATACCGTATATACTCACCCCGTGGCCAAAGTCATGATCTCTATGCCCGACGATCTGCTCGACCGTCTCGACGCTCAGGCTCGCGCCAACCGCGAGACCCGCAGCGGCTTCCTGCGGCGCCTCGCCGAGCGGGAGTTGGATCTCGCGCGGGAGAAGGAGCGTGAAGAACTGGAAGAGCTCCTCGACAAGGCCACCGCGCCGATGGGCGGCGACGCGACGCGACTCATCCGCGAAGACCGTGAATCGCACTGACAGGCTCCTTCTCGACGCGGGGGTTTGGATCGCGGCGAGAGACCCAGAAGATCGCTTCCGCGTCGCCGCTCGATCGATCGCGCTCGACACCAGCCGGAACGTGGCCGTGCTCGACCTGACCTTCTACGAGGTGGCCAATGTCATGGGCGCGCGGAAGGGACAGGCGACCGAAGCACGCCATCTCCTGCGCTTCAGGGAGAAGCGGTGCGGCGAGCTGGTCGTCGCCCAGAGCCCGGACTTCCTCGAGTCCGCCCTTGAAATCGCCGCCGAGCACGGCCTGACCGCGTACGACGCCTCCTACGTCGCCGCCGCGCGGCGCTTCGGCTGGACCCTGGTCAGCTGCGACGTCGCCGACCTGGTCTCGAAGGGACTCGCCGTCGCCCCGGACGCGGCCGACTACCCTTCAACGGGATGAGCGTCCTCGAGCAGGTCCAGGCCGACGTGCGCACCGCGATGAAAGCGGGCGAGCGCGAGCGCGCCGCGGCGCTGCGGATGATCGTCGACTCACTCCAGCAGGACGCGAAGCTCGGCAAGGGCGACGAGGTCGCGGTCCTGCAGCGGGAGCGCAAGAAGCGGCTGGAGGCGGCCGAGGCCTACGCCGACGCCGGCCGCGAGGAGCAGGCGGCGAGCGAGCGCTTCGAGGCGGAGCTGGTCCAGGGCTACCTCCCCGAGCAGCTTTCCGACGCGGAGCTGGCGGAGCTGGTCGAGGCGGCGATCGCCGAGACCGGCGCCTCCGAGCAAAAGCAGATGGGCCAGGTGATGTCGGCGCTGATGCCGAAGCTCGGCGGGCGCGCCGATGGCAAGCGGGTCAGCGCGGCGGTGCGTGGGAAACTTGGCGGTGCGTGAGAGCTTGGCGCGTAGGCAGCTGACCCTCGACAACACCGTCGCCGCCGAGCTGGCGGGCTCCGAGGACGCCGTGCTGCGGGCGCTCAAGGGACGCCTCGACTGCGACTTCCACCTGCGCGGCAACGTCCTCACCCTGGACGGCGACTCCGACGACGTGCAGACGGCGGCGACCGTGGTCGACGAGCTGGTCGACCTGATCGAGCAGGGGCACGAGGTCGCGCCCGGGACGATCGAGGCGGTGACCGGCGCCCTCGACGCTCACGAGAGCCCGGCGGCAATTCTCGAGGACGTCGTCTGGAGGCACCGCAACACCAAGGTCGCGCCGAAGACGCTCAACCAGAAACGCTACGTCGACTCGATCCGCCGTCACACGATCACCTTCGGGATCGGCCCAGCCGGCACCGGCAAGACCTTCCTCGCGGTGGCGATGGCCGCCCACGCGCTCGCCGAGCGCGAGGTGCAGCGGATCATCCTCACCCGGCCCGCTGTCGAGGCGGGGGAGCGGCTCGGCTTCCTGCCCGGCGACATCCAGGCCAAGGTGGACCCCTACCTGCGGCCGCTCTTCGACGCCCTCTACGACATGCTCGACCCCGACCGCGTCAACGGCTACTTCGAGCGCGGCGTGATCGAGGTGGCGCCGCTGGCCTTCATGCGCGGCCGGACGTTGAACGACTCCTTCGTCATCCTCGACGAGGCGCAGAACACGAGTCCCGAGCAGATGAAGATGTTCTTGACGCGGCTCGGCTTCAACTCGCGCATGGTGGTGACCGGCGACGTCACCCAGATCGACCTGCCGACCGACCAGCGCTCGGGCCTGATCGCCGTGCGCGACATCCTCCACGAGGTTCAGGACATCTCGTTCGTCAACTTCGGCGGCGAGGACGTCGTCCGCCACAAGCTGGTGCAGCGCATCGTCGCCGCCTACGGCGAGCACGCCGAGCGCCGCCGCGACGACGAGCCGCCGGCCGCGGATGGCGCCTGACCTCTCCGACGTCCCCGCCGAGCTGCGCGACGCGGTGGCGGCGGCGCTCGAGGCGGCAGGAGTGGGGGACGGGCACCTCGCCGTCGAGCTGGTCGGCGAGGAGCGGATCCGCGAGCTGAACCGCGACCATCGCGGCAAGGACGCGCCGACCGACGTGCTGGCCTTCCCGCTCGACGGAACCGGCCCGACCACCGGCCCGCGTGAGCTCGGTGACGTGGCGATATGCCCAGAGCACTGCTCGGACGTGACCGAGGCCGCCGTCCACGGCGTGCTCCACCTGTGCGGCTACGACCACGAGGCGGACGAGGGGGAGATGCTGGCGCTGCAGGAGCGGATCCTCGGCTCGCTGGCGGGCCGATGAGCGCCGAGGCCGGCACGCGCAGCGGCTTCGTCGGCCTCGCCGGCCGCCCCAACGTCGGCAAGTCGACGCTGGTCAACAGGATCGTCGGCAACCGCGTCGCGATCGTCTCGATGCGCCCGCAGACGACGCGGCGCGCGATCCGCGGCATCGCGACCGACGTCGAGGCGGGCCGCCAGCTCGTCCTAGTCGACCTGCCGGGCGTGCAGCGCCCGCGCGACGTGCTGACCGAGCGGATGCAGAAGCGGGTGGAGCGGGAGCTGGCCGAATCGGACGTCGCCCTGATGGTGGTCAACGGCGAGGAGGGGATCGGCCCGGGCGACCGCTTCATCGCCGGCGCCCTCCTGCACGCGGAATCGGACGCGCCGACGATCTGCGCCGTCAACAAGGCCGACCGGACCGGCCCGAATGAGCTCGTCCCCGTCCTCGCTGCGGCGGCCAAGCTCCCCGGCGTCGACGAGGTCTTCCCGATCAGCGCCAAGACGGGCGAGGGCCTCGACGCGCTCGTCCACCGCCTCGGCGAGCTGGTCCCCGAGGGTCCGTACATGTACCCGCCGGAGGACCGCAGCGACCAGTCGAGCGAGATCCTGCTCGCCGAGCTGATCCGCGAGCAGGTCCTCAACCGCACCCGCGACGAGATCCCCCACTCGGTCGAGGTCCAGGTGAAGGACATCAGCCGGCGCGACGACGGCCTCGTTCTCGTCGCCGCCGAGATCTGGGCCGAGACCGAGTCGCAGAAGGGCATCCTGATCGGCCGCGGCGGCGCCAAGATCGGCGAGATCGGCAGCGGCGCCCGACGCTCGCTGGAAGCCGAGCTGGGCGCCAAGGTCCACCTCGACCTCCAGGTCCGCGTGCGCCGTCGGTGGCGGCGCGACGAGGGATTGTTGGATCGGCTTGGGATCGAGTGAGGGGGTGGGGATGTCTCCGCCCGGACAAGCATCGAGCTAATTAGCTCGATGCTTTGAGTATCCGCCCGTTCGGAGACATCCCCACCCCCTCCCTTACGATGAGCCGATGTTCAGTGAGTTGAGTTTTGACGAGCGCGGCCTCGTGCCGTGCGTGGCGCAGGACGCTGACAGCGGCGAGGTGCTGACGCTCGCCTACGTGAACGAGGAATCTTTGCGGTTGACGGTCGAGAGCGGCGAGATGCACTTCTTCAGCCGTTCGCGCGAACGGATCTGGCGTAAAGGCGAAGAATCGGGCTACCTCCTGAAGCTGCGCGAACTGCGCTACGACTGCGACGGTGACGCGGTCGTCGCCCTGGTCGAGCCGACCGGGCCCGCCTGCCACACCGGCGAGCGCAGCTGCTTCTACCGCGTGCTCGAGGGCGCCGGTCCGGGCGACGAGGAGGATGCCGAGCCGCACCCGCCCGCCCACGAAGCGCTGGCGGCGCTGGAGCGCACCCTGCGCGAGCGTGCCGCCGAGCGGCCCGAGGGCAGCTACACCGTCCAGCTTCTCGACGACCCGAAGCTGATCGGCGAGAAGGTCGAGGAGGAGGCCGAGGAGGTCGTGCGCGCGGCACGCGAGGAGAGCGACGAGCGGGTCGCCGAAGAGGCGGCTGACGTGCTCTACCACCTCAGCGTCCTGCTGGCCTCCCGCGAGGTGCCGCAGTCCGCGGTGATGGAAGTGCTCAATGGCCGTCGCCGCTGAGCCCGAGCTGCGGCTGGAGCCGAGCCTCGAAGAGGCGCGGCGGCTGGCCGAGCAGGGCAACGTCGTGCCGGTCCGCGCCCGCTTCGTCGACGACTGCGAGACCCCGGTCTCGGCCTTCCTCAAGCTGCGCGCCGGCGAGCCTGCCGGCGCCCCCTGTTTCCTGCTCGAGTCCGCCGAGCAGGGCCAGGTCGGCCGCTACTCCTTCGTCGGCATCGGCCCGCGCGAGGTGCTGCGCTGGAGCGAGGGCAGGCTGAGCGGCACCGAGAGCGGCGAGAGGGACGCCCCCGATCCCTACGCGGCGGTCGCCGAGTACATGGCCCGCTTCCAGCTGGCGCCGGTCGAGGGCCTGCCGCCGTTCGCGGGCGGCGCGGTCGGCTTCTTCGGCTACGACCTGGTCCGCACGGTCGAGCCGCTCGGCGAGCCGAACCCCGACACCCTCGGCCTCCCCGACATGGCGCTGATGGTCACCGACGTGCTGCTCGCCTTCGACCACCTGCGCCACGAGCTGACAGTGATGGCCTGCGCCTTCGCCGACGACGAGGGCGGCATCGACGCCGCCTACGAGCGCGCCGTCGCCG
The DNA here is from genome assembly GCA_036399875.1 of Solirubrobacterales bacterium. Taxonomy (GTDB): domain Bacteria; phylum Actinomycetota; class Thermoleophilia; order Solirubrobacterales; family 70-9; genus VRUE01. Next base: position 1,799 of record DASWMG010000308.1, on the reverse strand, counting down.
CGATCGCCGACGTGCGGGCTCGGCTGCGCGCCGCCGTGCCGGTCCCCGAGCGCCCGACGGTGAGCGAGGCGCCGCGCTTCGCCTCCAACATGGAGCGCGAGGAGTTCGAAGCCGCGGTGGCGCGGATCGTCGAGTACGTCCACGCCGGCGACGCCTTCCAGGTCGTCCCCTCGCAGCGCTTCTCCGCGCCCGCCCCGGTCGAGGCGTTCTCGGTCTACCGCGGCCTGCGCGCGGTCAACCCCTCGCCCTACATGTACTTCCTCGAGTTCGGCGACTTCCAGATCGCCGGCGCCTCGCCCGAGCCCCTGGTCAAAGTCCACGGCGGTCGGGTCGAGACGCGGCCGATCGCCGGCACCTACCCGCGCGGCGGCAACGAGGAGGAGGACCGTCGCCTCGCCGAGCGGCTCGTCAACGACGCCAAGGAGCGCGCCGAGCACGTGATGCTGGTCGACCTCGGGCGCAACGACCTCGGCCGGGTCTGCGAGTACGGCAGCGTCAAGGTCGACGAGCTGATGCAGGTCGAGACTTACTCGCACGTCCTCCACATCGTCAGCCAGGTCTCCGGCACGCTGCGCGAGGACGTGGGGGCGATGGACGTGCTGCGCTCGGCGCTGCCGGCGGGGACGCTCTCGGGCGCGCCCAAGGTGCGGGCGATGCAGATCATCGACGAGCTTGAGCCGGTCAAGCGCGGCGGCTACGGCGGCGCGATCGGCTACCTCTCCTGGAGCGGCGATCTCGACACGGCGATCCACATCCGCACGGTTGTCGCCAAGGACGGCCAGGTCCACGTCCAGGCCGGCGGCGGCACCGTCGCCGACGCCAAGCCCGCCAACGAGTACAACGAGTCGGTCAACAAGGCGAAAGCCGTCTTCCGCGCGGTCGAGCTCGCCTGCGAACAGCCGGATTGGGCGTAGCAATGAGGGTCCTGGTAATCGACAACTACGACTCGTTCACCTACAACCTCGTCCAGTACCTGGGCGAGCTGGGGGGCGAGGTCGAGGTCGTCCGCAACGACAAGGCGACGGTTGAGGAACTGCTGTCGCGCGAGCCCGACCGGCTCGTCGTCTCACCGGGCCCCTGCACCCCGGCCCAGGCCGGGATCTCGATCGAGGCCATCCGCGCCTTCGCCGAGGCCGGGACGCCGGTGCTGGGAGTCTGCCTCGGCCATCAGGCCCTGGTCGAGGCGTTCGGCGGCCGCACCGTCCAGGGCGAGCCGATCCACGGCAAGGAGGCCGAAGTCGAGCACGACGGCCGCACGATCTTCGCCGACCTGCCCAGCCCGCTCGTCGCCGGCCGCTACCACTCGCTGGTCGCCGATCCCGACCTGCCTGATGCGCTCGAGGTCAGCTCGCGCTTCGGCGACGTGGTGATGGGCGCGCGTCACCGCGAGCTGCCCGCAGAGGGCGTCCAGTTCCACCCGGAGTCGGTGCTGACCCCGCACGGGAAGCACCTGCTCGAGAACTTCCTGGGCCGTAACGGAGGTTGACCGGATGCCGAACGACGTCGTCACCCGAGCCATCGACGCGGTCTGCGCCGGGGACCACCTGACCGCCGACCACGCCGCCGCGGTGCTCGCCGAGATCATGGAGGGCCGCTCGGGCGAGGTCCAGACCGCCGCCTTCCTGATCGCGCTGCGGGCGAAGGGGGAGACGGTCCCCGAGCTCGTCGGCCTGGCGCGGACGATGCGCTCGCTCGCGAGCCCCGTCGCCGCCAGCCGCGACGACCTGGTCGACACCGCCGGCACCGGCGGCGGGCCCTCGACCTTCAACGTCTCGACCACGGCGGCGCTGGTCGCCGCC
>DASWMG010000307.1:0-5132 GCA_036399875.1 Solirubrobacterales bacterium | reverse complement strand
TCGGCACAGGGTCTTTCCGGCTGGCGGGCCAAGGACCCGGTCGCGGTGGCCGAGCGATTGCTCGCCGTCCAGGGCCAGGACCCGCGCGGGGCCCGCCTTGCGGTTCGCGCCCGGAGTACCGGGCTGAGCGCGGCCGACGTCGACCGGGAGCTGACCGAGGAGCGGTCGCTGCTGATCACCTGGCTCAACCGCGGCACCCTGCACCTGGTGCGCAGCGAGGACTACCCCTGGCTGCAGGCGCTGACGACGCCGCCGCTACAGACCTCCTGCACCCGTCGGCTACGGCAGGAGGGCATCTCTCCAGCCGAAGGCGCCCGCGCCGTGACGACGATCGAGCGGGCGCTGGCGGACGAGGGGCCATTGACCCGGCTGGACTTGCGGGAGCGGTTGCAGAAAGCGGGTGTCCCGACCGACGGCCAGGCCGTCCTCCACCTCCTCTTCCTCGCCGCCGTGCGAGGCGTCGTTGTGCGTGGTCCCATGGTCGGCAAGCAGCACGCCTACGTCCTCGTCCGTGACTGGCTCGACGAGCCGCGTCCGCTCGACCGCGAGGTAGCGCTGGCGGAGCTCGCCCGCCGCTACCTCGTCGGCCACGCCCCGGCAAGCGACCGCGATCTGGCGCGCTGGGCCGGTCTGCCGCTGCGCGACGCGCGATTCGGACTCGGGGCGATCGCCGACGAGCTCGAGGAGCTGGACGGCGGTTTAGTGCGGCTTCGCAAGCACCGGCCGCGCAAGGCGGAGATTCCGCCGCCGCGCCTGCTCGGCGCCTTCGACCCGGTACTGCTCGGCTGGACCTCGCGCGAGGCGATCATCGGCGAGCACACGAGCCTCGTCACCCGCAACGGCATCTTCCACCCGTTCGCGCTGGTCGGCGGGCGGGCCGTCGCGCGGTGGCGGTGGATCAAGGGAGAGGTGGTACTGGAGCCCTTCGAGGAGCTTCGGAGCGACGCCGGCGGGGCGCTCGAGCGCGAAGCTGCCGACGTCAGGAGGTTCCTGACTCCGGTGCTAAATGGCGGTCCATCCGCATGAGCGCAAGCAGCCCGAGCGCTCCGGCGAGCGCCGACAACCCGCCGGCGTAGGCAAGGGTGCCGCGGGCGCCGATCGCGGCGACGAGCAGGCCGCCGGCCGCGAAGGCGCCCAGCTCGGCCGTGTTGCGGATGCCGTTGTAGGCCGCGAAGGCGCGGCCGTGCAGGTGGTCCGGCACTCGCAGGTGGATCAGGCTGCGGAACATCACGTTCTTGAGACCGTGCCCGAGCCCACCCAGAAAGGCGCAGGCGAGGAAGAAGACGAAGCTGAGCCAGAGCGCGGGCAGCGCTAGGCCGGCGCCCTGCACGGTCGCCGCCGCCAGTCCCGCCGCCGCGACGGCCCCGGCCGCGATCCGCCGCGAGAGCACCATCGCGCCAAGCGCCATCCCGGCGGTCCAGACCGAGAGCATCGCCCCGTAGGAGACGTCGCCGCGGCCGAGCACGTCCTCGACGAAGAAGAGCTCGGCCACCCAGACCGCCGACATGAAGAGGAGCGAGGCGAAGGCGACCGTCATCACCAGCGCGAGCAGGCGGTCCTTGAAGAGGAAGGCGATCCCGTCGCGGGCACGGGTCTGCTCGTCGATGCCGAGCTCGGCCGCGGGCCGCCTGACGCGGAGGCCGAGGGCGGCTATCGCGACGAAGACGAAGGTCGCGGCGTCGACCAGCATCGCCAGCTCGAGCCCGCCCGCCGCGAAGAGCAGGCCACCGAGCAGGGGCCCGATGCCGAAGCCGAGGTAGCGAGCGGTCTCGATGTGGCCGTTCGCCTCCTGTATCCGCGCCTCGCCGGCGAGCGGCGGGACGAGGGCGAACTCGACTGGTTGGGTCGTCGCGAAGACGAGGCCGAGCAGCGCGGTCAGCGCCAGGACCGGAGCCAGCGCGTCGGCGAAGGCGACCGCGACGGCGGCGGCAACCCCGACCGCCGATACCGCCGCCAGGAGCCGCGTCGCCTCGACCCGGTCGACCAGGAGGCCGACGTGGCCGGCCACGACCACCGACGGTCCGAAGAGGCAGACCCAGAGCGCGGCCACCGCGAAGCCCGAGTCGGTCATCTCCTTGACGTGCAGGCCGAGCGCGACGATCGCGACCCAGTCGCCGAGGGCGGACAGCCCGACGGCTCCCGCGACCAGGCGAAAGTCCCGATCGCGAAACAGGCTCGCTGGCATGTGGGCCAGCTTAAGCCGACTCGGGGCTCAGCCCAGCTTCGGGCTGCGCCAGGGCTGCGCGAGCCGCGCGGCAAGGTCGTCGGCGAGGCCGTCGATCGGGACACGGACCTGCTCGAGCGAGTCGCGGTCGCGCAGGGTGACGGTGTCGTCCTCCATCGTCTGGTGGTCGATGGTGACGCCCCACGGGGTGCCGATCTCGTCCTGGCGGCGGTAGCGCTTGCCGATCGAGCCGCCCTCGTCGAACTCGGCCGGGACACGCCGGCGCAGCTGCTCGAAGACCTCGCGCGCCTTCTCCGGCATGCCCTCCTTGGAGACGAGCGGCAGGACCGCGACCTTGACCGGCGCCAGGCGCGGGTTCAGGCGCAGCACGGTGCGCTTGCGACCCTCGACCTCCTCGACGTCGTAGGCATCGACCAGGAAGGCGAGGGCGGCCCGGTCGGCGCCGGCGGCCGGCTCGATCACGTGCGGGACGTAGCGCTCCTTGGTGGTCTGGTCGAAGTACTCGAGCTTCTCGCCGCTGAACTTGGCGTGCTGGGTGAGGTCGAAGTCGCCGCGGTTGGCGACGCCCTCCAGCTCCGACCAGCCGATCGGGAAGAGGTACTCGACGTCGCTGGTCGCCGAGGAGTAGTGCGAGAGCTCGTCGGCGCCGTGGGGGCGGACGCGCAGGTATTCGGGCCGAATGCCGAGCTCGACGTACCAGCGCTCGCGCTCCTCCATCCAGGTTTGGTGCCACCTGTCGGCTTCGGTCGGCGGCACGAAGAACTCCATCTCCATCTGCTCGAACTCGCGGGTACGGAAGATGAAGTTGCCGGGCGTGATCTCGTTCCGAAAGGACTTGCCGACCTGGGCGATCCCGAACGGTGGCTTCTTGCGCGCGAAGCCGAGCACGTTCTTGAAGTTGATGAAGATGCCCTGTGCCGTCTCGGGGCGCAGGTAGACCTCTGAGCCCTCGCCGGCCACCGGGCCGATGTGGGTTTCGAACATCAGGTTGAACTGGCGCGGCTCCGACAGCTCGCCGCCGCACTCGGGGCAGCGCAACTCGGCGCTGGGGTCGCCGCCCTCGGCCTCGACCGCCTCGCGCAGATGGTCCTCGCGCCAGCGCCGCTTGCAGTCGCCGAGGCACTGGACGAGCGGATCGGTGAAGCCCTCGAGGTGTCCCGACGCCTCCCAGACCCGGGGGTGCTGGAGGATCGCCGAGTCGAGGGCGACGATGTCGTCGCGGTCCTGCAGCATCGCCCGCCACCACTCGGCCTTGACGTTGTTCTTGAGCAGGACGCCGTAGTGACCGTAGTCGTACGTCGAGCCAAGGCCGCCATAGATCTCAGAGGAGGGGAAGACGAAGCCGCGCCGTTTGCAGAGCGCGACTATCTCCTCCATCGTCGCCAGCTCGGGCTGGACGTCCTGGGCGGCCATGGCGGGAACCGTATCGGCTGCGATAATCCGGCACCGCCATGCCGATCTACGAGTACAAGTGCGACAACGGGCACGTCTTCGACGTGATCCAGAAGATGAGCGACGAGCCGCTCGGCGAGTGCCAGGAGTGCGGCGCGCCCGCCCGGCGCGTCCTGCACCCAGTCGCGATCCACTTCAAGGGCTCCGGCTTCCACAACACCGACTACAAGACGAAGCGGAGCGGCAACGGCGCCGGCGCGGAGGGCTCGAAGGACTCGGGCGAGTCGAAGGGCTCGGAGTCGGCGACCAGCTCGGGCTCGAGCGGCTCCGGGTCGAGCGATGCGAGCTCGAAGTCATCGGACTCGAAGTCCGGCGACTCCAAGGCTCCGACCGGCAGCTAGCGGTCACCGCGCCTGCTGTGCGAGAGCGAGGGCCGGGATCGCTCCCGGCCCTCGTCTTGCTATGTCGCTGTAATACCGACTCTTTCGCCAAGTGTGTTTTCAGCGCGAACGATTGTCGAGCCTTTGAATACGCCGATCTGGTTTGTGCCGACGAAGACGCAGATTCCGGCCTCGTAATAGATCGTGACCGAGGAGTTCGCTACCACTGTGAGCGTGTGTTTGTTGGTCGCATCGACCGTTGTTTTATATGTCAGCCCGGTAAAGGTCTGCGGAGGAATTTTTACCGTGCAGTTGGGATGTGTGATTTCCACCGCTTTCCCCGCCGGACAAATAAGGTCGTTTGTTTGCTCCGTAGTTTCAGCATTTCCAGGTGCGATTGTGATTCGGGTCTGGCAGCCGTTGAGATGAATGGCCGTCTGTACTTCGCTGCCTGTTGTATGGCAGTTCGAGAGCGATATATTGCCGACCTCTTCGGTGACTGTCTGCGTCGCGGCTGTACCGGTAGCCGTCATTTTGTCGCAGATGATCCCCACTTCCGAAGTCCCAAGGAAGAACTCGAGTTGGTGAAGGGATCCCGCCGCGCTCGTCTGGTTGACGATCGTGTGAGTGGTTTCCGAGACGAAGTGCCCGCCGGTTTTCGCCGTTGCTTGCATCACGGCAAAGGCGCTCACGACGCCCGCCGCAAGCACCACGAGGCCGAGCGCTTTCACTTTCAGCTTGATATTCATGTCCTTCTCTTTCAGTGGTTAGCGCGATGCCGGTCGGCTGACCTCGCGGGCTCCCGTCGGGAACTGCGCCATATATAGCCATTTCCTTGCGTTTGATTGAGAATTTTTGATTAACAGTGTAAACGCGCGCGTTCTTTGGCGTTTACCCGGCAGCAGCGGCACAGAGGGGCCGGGTTGTCCCGGCCCCTTCGCCGCGCCGTCGACTATGTCGATGTGATGTTCACCTGTTCCCCTTTTGTGTTCAGCCCTTTGACGATTGTGCCGCCCAGGGCTTCGCCGACGTGGGTTGTTCCTAGGAATACGCAGATTCCGCCCTCGTAATGGACTGTGTATTTCACGTTGACGTCAATTGTTATTGCATGCTTCCCGTTCATCGTGATTGTTGTGAAAGCGAATCCGCCGATATTGTTTTTGGGCGGGACGGTA
>DASWMG010000306.1:0-15257 GCA_036399875.1 Solirubrobacterales bacterium | reverse complement strand
GGACGTGCTCGGTCAGCGCGTCGAAGGCGGTGAGCAGGATCGGCAGGCCCTTGCGCTCCTCGGGGCGGCCGACGAAGGCGATCCGCAGCTGGTCGCTGGCCGGCTTCGGACCCTGCGGCGCGGCGGCGACGTCGACGCCGTTGGGAACGATCTCGTAGTTGCCGCCGAACCAGCGGCGGCCGGTCCAGGCGGCGGCCTCCGAGACGGCGATCCGGGCCGAGAGGCGGTTGAAGACCCGCCGCGCCCCGAGCGCCGAGGCGATGTGGTTGGGCAGCGGCTTAGTCGAGTAGGCGTGGAAGGTGCCGACGACCGGGGTGCGGGCGCCGAGCACGGCGTTCCAGCCGACCAGGGGAACCACCGGCTCGTGGACGTGGATCACGTCGAATTCGCCGCGGCGAACCGCGCGGCGCGGCGCCACGACCCCGCCGACCGGAAACGGCGCAAGGTTGGAGACGGCGCCGTTGGCGCCGAACCCGGCCGTGCGGCCCAGCGGCACCAGGTAGTCCGGAAGCTCGCGCGCCTGCGGCTCGGCACGGTGCAGCGTCCGGCTGACGAGGCCGGGTGGGTCGACGGGAGCGAGCACGCGAACATCGTGGTCACGAGCGAGGAACTCCTCCGCGAGCGCCTCGACGTGCTTGTTCACGCCACCCGGATAGCTCCAGGAATATGGCGAGACTAGGGCGATCCGCACGAAGCGCTAAGGGTAGCGGCCGATACGGCAGCCGCCTAACGGTCGGCTTCAGCCCAGGCGAAGCCGAGGAAGGCCGCCAGATAGAGGCCGCCAAGCTCCAGCAGGAGAGCGCCGGAGTCGTTGGCGACCGTGCCGACCAGGGTCGCGGCCAGCGCCCCGGCCAGCGCCGCGCGCATCGCCGGCACGTCGCGCAGCCAGGCGGCGATCCGCTCCCGCCCGCGCCAGGCGAGCGCCGCGCCGCCCAGCACCAGCGGCAGCCCGGCGAGCAGCAGCGGCCGGCCGAAGCTCTCCCCCGCCTCGGCGAGCCGCCGGCCGATCGTGCCAAGGACGTCGCCGCCACCGTCGGCCTGCAGAACGGTCTTGGTCAGGTGCGCGTCGGAGCCGGAGAGGAGATCGGCGGCGGCGAGGAGGACGAGCGCCGGAATCGGGATCGCGAGGGCCCATACGGCGAGGTCGCGGCGTCCCGCAAAAAGGGCGGCTGCGACGGCTCCGCCCAGCGGCAGGACGATCGCGGCGCCGACGTCAGCCCCATAGCGGCCGTAGGCGAAGGCGAAGGCGAAGACCGCGGCGACGACGAGGAAGACGGCTGGAGCAGCGAGGACGGCGCCCGCCGAATCGCGTATCGGAGATTGACCCCCCTCTGGGGTGGTGAATCTCCGATGCGACGCGCCGCCGATGCCCGTCAGCGCCGCGCCGGTCCCGACCAAGACCAGGACGACGAGGATCGCCTCCAGCTCGTTGCCGATCCCGTAGTAGCGGTGCCCGGCGATGGGGTTCGGCCCCGCCAGCGAGAGCTGGGTGAGCGGCGAGCCGGCGATCAGGTCCGCGGTCGAGGCGAGCACGGTCGTGCCGCAGGCGACGGCAAGGGCGCGGTAGCCGCCGAAGACAGCCCGCGTCAGCGCCGCCAGCGTGGGGCAGCCGAGCGCCACCAGCAGCCGTTCCTCCCCCACGCTCGTCTCCAGCGCCGCGCCGAGGAGCAGGACGAGCGGCAGGTAGGCGAGCGAGAGCGCGGCCAAGCGGGCCGCCGCGCGCCCGGCACGCTCGCGGTCGAAAAGGAAAGCCGCCGCGAAGACCACCAGCCAGACCAGCCAGGCGACCCCGACCACCGGCCCGCGCCGGTCGGCCACGTCCCAGAGCCGGTCCCCGGGACCCGCGTCCCGCACCACGTCGAGCGGGTCGCCCTCGAAGCCGAGACCAGCCAGCCGCAGCGCCAGCAACGCGCCGATCAGCGCGGCCGCGAGCGCGGCCGGCGCTATCGTGACCGCCGTGGCCGACCGCACCTTTGCCAAGTTCAGCTTCTTCAAGATCGACCCCGAGTGGCGCCGGCGGGACGCCGAGCTGCGCGCCTCCGACAAGCGTGAGTTCCTCGCCGCCTGCGAGGACTTCGCGCTCGACCGCTCGCTGCGCGCCTACTCAACCATAGGAACGCGCGGCGACGTCGACCTCGTCCTGCTCAGCCAGAGCCCCAACCTCGAGGACATCCACACCTTCCACGTCGTGCTCGGCCAGAGCGGTCTCGCCAAGTGGGCCGAGACGCCCTACTCGTTCCTCTCGATGACCAAACGCTCCCCCTACTCCGACGAGGCAGCGCGGCCGGAGATCTGCACCTCTGAGCGCAAGTACCTCTTCCTCTACCCGATGGTCAAGCAGCGCCGCTGGTACGGGCTGCCGGAGGAGGAGCGCGGGCGAATCATGAAGAGCCACATCGAAGTCGGCCGGCGCCACCCGGAAATTACGATCAACACCTCCTACTCGTTCGGGCTCGACGACCAGGAGTTCGTCGTCGCCTTCGAGGGCGACGACCCGGGCCAGTTCCTCGACCTGGTCCAGGAGCTGCGGCCGACCGAGTCGAGCGCCTACACCGAGCGCGAGACGCCGATCTTCACCTGCGTCGCGATGTCGGTCGGCCGGGCGCTCGACGCCCTCGACGGCGTCGCCAGTGGCGCGATTGCGCATACTGGTCTCAGTGGTTGAAGCACTCAGCTACGCGATAGACGATCAGGATCGCCTGATACGGCTCGACGAGGGCTACTACCGCTTCGCCGAGGAGAACGGCTGGGAGGGCGCCGACGTCAGCCTCGGCCGCTCGCTCTGGGACTTCGTCGCCGGCGAGGACGTCCGGAAGGTGCTGCGGCTCCTGGTGCGGCGGATCCGCGACGAGGTCGGCGACGTCGAGCTGACCTGCCGCTGCGACAGTCCGGAGACGAGGCGGGAAATGGACGTCCGGATCGCCGCGACCAGCTCGGGCCGCGGCGTTCTCTTCTCGGCGCGGGTGCGCTCTGAAGAGGAGCGGGACGAGCCGCAGCGGCTGCTCGACCCCACCGCGCCCCGCGGCCGGGAGCGGCTGCCCATGTGCGCCTGGTGCGACCGCTTCGAGGTCGAGGGCGAGTGGGTCGAGGCAGAGGAGGCTGTCGCTCGCCTGGATCTGCTGCGGCGCAGCGAGCTGCCGGAGCTCGAGCACACGGTTTGTCCGCGCGACCGCGGCATCCTGCTCGCCGCGTGACGGCCAGCTCGCCGCGTTCCCCTATTCTTGCGCGTCCCATGAGCCAAATCGGAACCGAAGACAGCCCCGTTCGCATCGCCATCGTCGGCGCCGGCCCCTCCGGCTTCTACGCCGCCGAGCACATCCTCAAGGACGCCGAGACGCACGCTCAGGTCGACCTCTTCGACCGCCTGCCGACCCCGTTCGGGCTCGTCCGCGGCGGCGTCGCCCCCGACCATCCCAAGATCAAGTCGGTGATCCGCGTCTACGAGAAAACCGCGGCGCGCGAGGGCTTCCGCTTCTTCGGCAACGTCAAGGTCGGCCACGACATCGAGGTCGAGGATCTCGAGCGGCTCTACCACGCGATCGTCTTCACGGTCGGCTGCGAGACCGACCGCCAGCTCGGCATCCCGGGAGAAGAGCTGCCCGGGAGCCATGCCGCGACCGCCTTCGTCGGCTGGTACAACGCCCACCCCGACTACGCCGAGGAGGAGTTCGACCTCTCCTGCGAGCGGGCCGTCGTGATCGGCAACGGCAACGTGGCGATGGACGTCGCCCGGATGCTGGCGCTGACCGACCACGAGCTGCGCCAGACCGACACCGCCGACCACGCGATCGAGGCGCTCGACGGCAGCTCGATCCGCGAGATCGTCGTGCTCGGCCGCCGCGGACCGGCCCAGGCGGCTTTCACCAACCCCGAGGTGAAAGAGCTGGGCGAGATGGAGGACGCCGACGTCGTCGTCAACCCCGCCGACGTCGAGCTCGACCCCGCCAGCCAGGCCTTCGTCGAGTCCGACGAGGCCGACAAGACCACCCGCGTCAACGTCGAGACGGTGCGCGAGTTCTCCCAGCGCCAGCCCGAGGGCAAGCGCAAGCGGATCGTGTTGCGCTTCCTGCGCTCGCCGGTCGAGATCAAGGGCGAGGGCAAGGTGGAAAGCATCGTGATCGGCCGCAACGAGCTGGTCGAGGAAGGCGGCACCCTGCGCGCCCGCGACACGGGCGAGCGCGAAGAGCTGGAGTGCGGGCTCGTGCTGCGCTCGGTCGGCTACACCGGGATTCCGATCGAGGGCGTGCCCTTCGACGAGAAGCGCGGCCTGATCCTCAACGAGGGCGGCCGGGTGCTCGACTCCCACGACTCCGGCCACAAGACCGGCCACTACACCGCCGGCTGGATCAAGCGCGGCCCCTCGGGCGTAATCGGCACCAACAAGAAAGACGCCCTAGAGACGGTCCAGCACCTGCTCGCCGACGTCGGCGAGGGAAAGCTGCTGGAGCCGCAGAGCCCCGAGCCGGAGGCGGTCGAGGCGCTGCTCGCCGAGCGCGGCGTCCGCTACGTCAGCTTCGAGGACTGGCAGGCGATCGACCAGGCCGAGGTCGGCCGCGGCGAGCCGCACGGCCGGCCGCGGGTCAAGTTCGTGCGCGTCGAGGAGATGCTCGGCGCGCTCAGCGAGAAGGTCTCCGGCTAGCCGGGCCCGTGGCCGCCGACCTGGCCGAGCTGAAGGCGATGATCGAGGCGGCGCTTCCCGACGCCGAGGCCGAGGTCAGCGACGAAACGGGGACCGGCGACCACCTGCTGGCGGTCGTGCGGGCGCCCCAGTTCGACGGCCTCTCGCGGATCGACCAGCACCGCCTCGTCAAGGCCGCGGTCAAGGAGCGCTTCGACGACGGCACGATCCACGCGCTCTCGGTCAAGACCGAGGTGGCGGGCTAGCTAGGCTGTGGCCATGGCAGATCCCCAACTGAAGGAGAAGGTCGAGGAGCTGATTGCCGCCAACCCGGTGCTGCTCTTCATGAAAGGCACCCCGGACGCGCCGCGCTGCGGTTTTTCGATGCGCGTCGTCCAGGTGCTCGAGGCGATTAACGTCGACTACGGCGCGATCGACGTGCTGCCGGCGCTGCAGCCGCTGCGCGAGGTGACGACCGAGATCGCCGACTGGCAGACCTTCCCCCAGCTCTACGTCAACGGCGAGCTGCTCGGCGGCTGCGACATCGTCGAGGAGATGTTCGACTCCGGCGAGCTCGCCGAGGCGCTCGGGGTCGAGCAACCCGCCGAGGCGCCGCAGCCAGCGCCCGCGGCGCCCTCGGGACCGCCGCAGCAGTCCCCCCCGCTGCAGATCGAATAGCGGCCGGCCGCTAGACCGCGGCGGCTTCGGCGGAATCCTCTTTCACCTGGAAGGAGGAACCGCACCCACACGCCGCGACGACGTTCGGGTTATTGACCTGGAAGCCGGCGCCCTGCAGACCTTCGACGTAGTCGACCTCGGAGCCGAAGACGAACTGCATGCTGACCTTGTCGACGAGGACGGCGACGCCGTCTACCTCGAAGACGTGGTCGTCCTCCTTGGCTTTGTCGAACGCGAGCGCGTACTGGAAGCCGGAGCAGCCGCCGCCGCGGACGGCGACGCGCAGGGCCTGACCCTCGGCGTCACCCTGCCCGCCAAGCAGCTCGCCGATCTTCTCGACGGCCTTGGCGCTGAGGGTGATCGCCTGCTGCGGAGTCTCGGTCGCATCGGTCACTTCACAAAGTGTAGCGAGGGGTGTCCGCGTCGCGGGCGGTCTGAAAGACTGGCGCGCAGTGGCCGCCAGCCAGCCAACCGCCGTCGTCTGCGACTCGACGGCCTATCTGCCCGCCGACCTGCTCGCCGCGAAAGGCATCGAGATGGTCAGCCTCTACGTCTCGATCGACGGCGACCAGCGGCGCGAGACCGAGATCGGCGACTACGGCGAATTCTTCGAGCGGCTGCGCGCCTCCGAGGGCGGCGCCACCACCTCGCAGCCCTCGATCGGCGACTTCGTCGGCGCCTACGAGCCGCTGCTCGCCGAAGACCGGGAGGTCGTCTCGGTGCACATCTCGGCCGGCATATCGGGCACCTTCGAGGCAGCCAACCAGGCGCGCCAGCGCCTGATCGACGAGGACAAGGGCGGCGAGCGCATCCACGTCTACGACTCGCGCTCGGCGGCGGGCGGCATGGGCCTCTGCGCACTCGGCGCCGCGGCGGCCGCGGCGGCCGGAGAGAGCGGCGAGGGCGTGCTGACCCGCGCCGAGCAGACCCGCGAGGAATTGAAGATGTGGTTCGCGATCGACACCCTCGAGTACCTCAAGCGCGGCGGGCGGATCGGCGGCGCCGCGGCCTGGATCGGCTCGGCGCTCAAAATCAAGCCGATCCTCACGCTCGAGGAGGAGATCACCCCGGTCGAGCGCGTCCGCACCCGCGCCCGGTCGATCGAGCGACTGCGCGGCTACATGCGCGAGCGCCACGAGTCCGGCCTCGACGCCTGGGTCGTCCAGCACATCCAGGACGACGAGACCGCCAACGCCCTGATCGAAGACTGCTACGAAATCTTCGGCTGCGAGCCGGCCTTCTGCTCGGAGGTCGGCCCCGTGCTCGGCGCCCACGTCGGCCCGGGCCTGCTCGGCGCCGGCAGCGTCAGCAGAGGCGTGCTGGGCCTATCCGACTGACGGCGACGCGCGCGGGTTCAGCCGCGGCGGCGGCGGCGCATCGCCTTGAGGCCGATCACGAAGCCGACGACGGCGGCGCCGGCGATCAGCTGGCTGCGATGCTCCTGCACCTGGCGGCGCCAGTCGGTCAGCTCGGCGACGCGGAAGCGCAGCGCTTCAACCGAGGTTCCGAGCTCCTGCCGCTGGGCCTCGATGTCAGCGCGGATCTGCGCCGAGCTGCGACCGCTGGTGCTCATACCGGCGTCCTTCCCTCGGAGGTCCTCTCGCCTTCGAGCGTCGCTCTGGTCCGCTTCGCCTCCTCGATCGCCTGCTCGGGCACCGGCGGCGCGCCCTTCTGCACCGCCCGGTAGGCGATCAGGCCAGCGAGAGCTGCGATCAGGAGGAAGAGCGCGGCCTCGATGAAGTACCCCGGCCAGACCTTGTCGTCGAAGAAGGCTTCGCTGATCGCCCAGGCGATGCCGTGCATCGCCAGGATCAGCGCCAGGAAGGCGAAGGTGCCGGCGACGATCCCGACCACCGAGCCGCGCACGAGGCTGCCGACTTTTTCGGAGACCTCGGTCTTGGCGAGCTCGATCTCCTCGCGAATCAGCGTCGAGGCGCGGGCGCTGACGTCGGCGACGAGCTCGCCGACCGACTTGCGGTCCTGCTCGGACGGGGGAGGAGTGACGGGCTGGGACGCCACGGGAGAGGGAGTACCCGCTGAGTCGGCCACTACTCCGGCGGGTCCTCGTTGTAGAGGCGGCGGTAGGCGATCGCGGCGAGCCGCGTCGCGAGGATGCTCGCCGCGGCGCCAGCGGCGGCCAGCAGGCCGCTCCAGACCAGGCGCTTCACCATCTCGTTCTCCATCGGCTCGACCTTATACCTATCGCGGCTCGAGCCCGTCGCAGATCGCCGCAACCACAAGCGACTTTGCCTGCTCGAAGTCGCCGTCGCCGGCGGGGATCAGCTCGAAGATCCAGCCGGAGAGGAGCTGCTCGATCGCGCCGTAGAAGGACATCGAGGCGAAGTCGGCGTCGACGTCGCTGCGGAAGGCGCCCTGGCGCTGCCCGTCGGCGACGATCCGGGCGATCGAGTCGTAGGCGCGGCGGATCTCCGGCAGGTGGGTGCGCCCGAACGAGTTGGCGGCGCGCGTGACCTCGACGATGATCACCTTCATCAGCTCGGGGTCGTGGCGGTAGGAGTCGACGATGAAGCCGGCGACCGCCTCCAGCTTGGCGCGGGGCGCCGCCTCGCTGCGGTCGGCCTCGTCGATCGCCGCCAGCAGCAGCGACCAGCGCTCGCTGAAGAGCTCGTTCAGCACCTCGTCCTTCGACTTGAAGTAGTGGTAGACGAGCCCGTAGGCGACGCCCGCCTCGTCGGCGATGTCGGCGACGCGGGTGGCGTGGAAGCCCTGGCGGGCGAAGACGCGAATCGCCGCGTCGAGGATCTGGCGCCGCTTGTCGACCGGCGGCGCCTTCGGGGTCGACGCCATCAGGCGCGCGCCTCCGCCAGCTGCGGCCAGACGTAGGCCTGGGGGCGACGGTTGGCCAGCGAAGGCAGCGAGTCGCGGACGCGCTCCTGGGCGGCGAGGTCGAGGTCGGCGGCGACGAAGCACTCTTCGTCGGGCGCGGTGGCGAGGACGACGCCCCAGGGATCGACGATCGCCGAGCGGCCGTAGGAGCTGTAGTTGGGCGGCGCCTGGCCGAACTGGTTGGGCGCCAGGACGAAGGCCTGGTTCTCGATCGCCCGCGCCCGCAGCAGCACCTCCCAGTGGTCGCGGCCGGTGACGAGCGTGAAGGCCGAGGGGACGGCCAGCAGCCGGGCGCCTCGCACGGCGAGGATCCGGTACAGCTCGGGGAAGCGCAGGTCGTAACAGACGCTCATCCCGACGGTGAGCTCGCCGCCGCCGGGGCCGGCGCCGGTCAGCTCGGCGGTGACGATCTCCTCCCCCGCCTGCTCGTGGTCGGACTCGCGGTACTCGACGCCGCCGGCGACGACGTCGAAGAGGTGGATCTTGCGGTAGACGGCGAGGTCGTCGCCGTCTGGGCCGATCAGGACAGAGGTGTTGAAGGCCTTCGCCTCCCCACGCTCGGCGACGCTGCCGGCGAGCAGGTGGATGCCGAGCTCACGCGCCCAGCCTCGCGCGGCGCCGAGGCTCGGCCCGTCGAGCGGCTCGGCGCCGGCGACCATCTCCTCGCCCGGCGCCAGCAGGTTCCACTTCTCGGGTAGCGCGACCAGCTCGGCGCCGTCCGCCGCGGCGCCGCGCACGAGCCGCTCGGCGGCCTCGAGGTTCCGCCCCTTGTCCGCCGTCGAGTTGAGTTGTACGACCGCTGCGCGCATTGTGTCCATTCTCACCTTCGCGACGCTCTGTTTCGCTCGACACCGGGTACGAAAAAAGCACGAGAAGGCTGGTTGACTGACCAGTCAATCGATCCCTCCCAGTATATGAGCGAGTGGGACGTACGATTGGAGATCCGTGACCAATCTGCAGCGCATCGAGGCTGACGGCGAGCGCAAGCAGGTCACCGTGCTCTTCGCCGACGTCAAGGGCTCGATGGACCTCGCCGAGCAGCAGGACCCCGAGCAGTGGCGGGGGATCATGCAGGGCTTCTTCACGATCCTCGCCGACGAGGTGCACCGCTTCGAGGGCACCGTCGACAAGTTCACCGGCGACGGGATCATGGCCGTCTTCGGCGCCCCCGTCGCCCACGAGGACCATGCGCGGCGCGCCTGCTACGCGGCGCTACGCATGCTCGACGACATCGCCGAGTACGCGGCCGAGCTGCGCCGCAAGCACGGGCTCAGCTTCTCGGCCCGGATCGGGATCAACTCGGGGGAGGTCGTGGCGGGCACGGTCGGCGCCGCGGGCGACGCCGACTACACCGCAATCGGCCACACCGTTGGGCTCGCGCAGCGGATGGAGGCCCTCGCCGAGCCGGGCAAGGCCTACCTGACCGAGGCGGCCGCCGAACTGGCGCGCGGCTTCTTCGAGCTGAAGGACCTCGGCGAGTTTGAGATCAAGGGGGCGAGCCGGCCGGTCGGCGTCTTCGAGCTGGCAGGCGTCGGCTCGGCCCGCACGCGGCTCGACCTCTCGCGGGAGCGTGGCTTCTCCCGCTTCGTCGGCCGCGAGGCGGAGATGGGCGCGCTGGAAGCGGCGCTGGCGCGGGCCAGGGAGGGACACGGCAGCGCCATCGGCGTGGTCGCCGAGCCCGGCGTCGGCAAGAGCCGCCTCTGCCACGAGTTCGCCGAACGGGCGCGCCGCGAGGGGATCGACGTCTACGAGGCGCAGGCCCAGCCGCACGGCACCGAGACGCCCTTCGTCCCCGTACTGCAGCTGCTGCGCTCCTACTTCGGCATCCTCGACACCGACCAGGAACGGATCGTCCGGGAGAAGATCGCCGGCCGGGTCCTGCTCCTCGACCAGTCCTTCGTAGAGGACCTGCCGCTGCTCTTCGACTTCCTCGGCGTCCCCGACCCCGACCGACCCCTCCCCCAGCTCAGCGCCGAGGCGCGCGGGCGCGCCCTGCAGGGGTTGGTCTGCCGCCTCGTCCAGGCGCCGAACCGGCGCGAGCCGATCGTCGCCGTGATCGAGGACCTGCACTGGCTCGACGAGCCGAGCAAAGCGCTGCTCGCCGAGCTGCTCGCCGCGGTCGACGGAACCAAGACGCTGGTCGTCGTCAACTACAGGCCCGAATCTGTGACGGCGGTGGTGACGAAGCCCGAGCACGACGGATACAGCCAGGTCCTGCTCGAGCCGCTCGGCGCCGGCGACACGCGCGAGCTGCTGAGCGACCTGGCTGGGGAGGACCCCTCCCTGGACGGGCTCGCCGAGCTGATCCACGAGCGCACCGCCGGCAACCCCTTCTTCATCGAGGAGATCGTGCGGGCGCTGGTCGAGGCGGGCAACCTGGAGGGGGAGCGCGGCGCCTACCGTCTCGTCCGGCCGGTCGAGGACACCGGCGTCCCGGCCACGGTCCAGGCGGTTCTCGCCGCGCGCGTAGACCGGCTCGACCCGGCGGCCAAGGCCCTGCTGCAGGCGGCCTCGGTGGCCGGCAAGGAAGTGCCGGAGCCGACGCTCGCCGCTGTCGTGGGCGAGGAGCCGGCCGGCATCGAGGAGCGGCTGCGGCAGCTGATCGACGCCGGCTTCCTCTACAAGGCCGAGCTGTATCCGGAGCGGGTGCTCGCCTTCCGGCACCCGCTGACCCGCGAGGTCGCCTACGGCAGCCAGCTCGCCGACCAGCGCAGGCCGCTGCACGCGGCGACGGCACGGGCGCTGATCGAAACGAACCCCGAGCGGCACGACGAGATGGCGGCGCTGATCGCCCACCACCTGCAGGAAGGCGGCGAGACCCGCGAGGCGGCGCGCTGGTCGGCGCGGGCCGCGTTCTGGGCCGGGCACAGCCAGCCGCGCGAGGCGCAGCGGTTGTGGCGGACGGTGATGGAGCTGACGGCGGAGATGGAGGAGGACGAAGAGACCGCGGCGCTCTCCGTCAGCTCGCGCCTGCAGCTGCTCGACCTTGCCTGGCGGCTGGGGATGGAACGCGAGGAGGAAAACCGCCTCAAAGCCGAAGCGGAGGAGATCGCGACCCGCTACGGCGAGCTGCGCGCGCTCGCCCTGCTGCGGATGAGCGACGCGCGGCCGGGCTGGCCGCACCGCGCCGACGAGTGGATCGAGGCGAGCAGGGACTCGATCCGGATAGCCGACGAATCGGGCGACATACACCTGCGGGTCGCGGTTCGCGGCGCCTGCGCCTACGCATACCTGTGCGCCGGCGACTTCGACGCCTTCGAGAGCGAGCTGGACAAGACGCTCGAGCTGGCCGGCGACGACCGCTCGGTGGGCGCCGGGATCGTTATCGGCTCTCCCGTCGCCTGGGCCTACAGCGGCAAGGGGCTGGCCTGCCGCGAGCGCGGCGAACCGGAGGCGGCGGAGGAGCTGCTGAACACGGCCCTGCGGATCTCGATCGAGCAGGGCGACCCCGAGACGGCGAGCTGGACGCGCAGCAACCTCGCCTCGCTGCACGCGCTGCGGGGCGACGTCGAGACCGGGCTGGCGATGGCGCGGCGCAACTGCGAGCTGACCGAGCAGCTCGGCGACGTCTTCTCCCGCACCCTGGCGGTCGCCAACCTGGGCTGGGTTCAGCTGAAAGCCGGGGATGCGGAGGCCGCGCTCCACTCCCTGGAGTCGGCCGAGCGGACCTACCTGGAGGCGATGGGCAACGGCGGCGAGATGGAGTCCTGGCGGGCGGGCCTGCGCGCCGAAGCGCTGACCGGGGTCGGACGGGTCGAGGACGCGATGGAGCTGGCCGAAGGCGCGGCGGCCGTCGCCCGCGAGCGGGGCATGCGCTGGGCGATCCCCGGCTGCCTGCTGGCGCTGGGCCGCGCCCGCGCCGCCGCGGGCCGCGACGACGCCCGCGAGGCGCTGGAGGAAGCGGCAGCCGCGGCGCGCGAGACGGGCGCGATGATGCTCCTTGCCGGCGTCGAAGAATCGCTGGAGGCGCTGGGGGCGGCGGCGCGCTGAACGCTTGCTCCGTTTTCCGTCTATAGGACGGCTAACGGAGCAAGCGTCCGCACTCAGCCGCGCCGCTCGCGGTGGCGCTCGAGCTCAGCCACCATCAGCTTGGTGTGGAGGGCGGCGATCAGATCCTGGAGCGGCTGGGCGCCGGCCTCGAGCATCTCGACGACGCGCTCGGGCGGAACCTCGCCGGCTAGGCGCTCCATCACCACCTCCACCTCCTGGCGGACGAGGTCTTCGAGCGCGCTCTTGTAGCGCAGGGTGTCGTAGACGGTGAAGCCGATCTGCTCGTCGTAGCCGCCGGCGCGGAAGCGGCTGATCGCCTCGATGATCTTGACGTCGGAGGGCGAGTAGCCGCGGCTGTTGGGGCTGAGGATCTCCAGCTCCTCGAGCCGGTCGAGCACCTCCTTGGGGACGCCGTAGCGCTCGCGGACCTCGGCGGCGCTGGTCCGGGTGCGCTCGCCCGCCAGGGCCCGCTCGAGGATGCGGTCCTCCAGCGTGACCATCGCCCGCGCCCGCTCGGGGTCCTCGTCGAGCACCGCCTTGATCGCGCGGAGCGGCATGAAGCGCTCCTCCTGCAACTGCTTGATCAGCCTGATGCGGTCGACGAACTCGGGCGGGTAGTAGGCCATGTTGCGGCTGGTCTTGACCGGCTCGGGCAGCAGTCCCTCGCGCAGGTAGTGCTTGATCGTCGGCACCGGCACGCCGCTCGCCTCGGCCAGCTCGCCGATCCGCAGCAGCTTCTCCGTCTCCGTGCTCATGCGCGGAAGGTCGCCTCGCTGGAGCTCGGGCCCGCGGCGGCGCCGGCCTCGACCATCGCGGCGATCTGCTCGTCGGAGTAGCCCGCCTCGCGCAGCACCTCCTCGGTGTGCTCGCCGAAGGCGGGGGCGGGACGACCCGGATCGCCCGGGGTGCGGCTCAGCTTCACCGGCACTCCGAGCTGACGGACCGTGCCGAGGCGCGGCTGCTCGAGCTCGACCACCATCTCGCGCGCCCGGACCAGCTCGGAGTCGAGCGCCTCGTCGACATCGAGGACCGGCTCGATGCAGCAGTCGTGCTCGTCGTTGAACGCCTTCCACTCGGCGCGGGTGCGGGTGCGGAATACCTCGGCGACCTGGCTGTGCGCGTCGGAGCCGGGAGCCTCGAACTGGACCTCGACCAGGTCGGGACGGCCGACGCCGTCACAGAACGCTTTCCAGAACTTCGGCTCCAGCGCGCCGCAGGTGACCCAGCCGTCCGCCGCCTCATAGGGCAGGTAGCAGAGCAGGCCGCCGGCTAGCTGCTGCTCGCCTCGCCCCGGCACCTCGCCGTCGCAGAAATAGCGGCCGGCGACGAGGGTGAGCCAGGAGAGCGCGCCGTCGGCCATAGAGACGTCGACCATCTGGCCCTCGCCGGAGCGCTGCCGCTCGTGCAGCGCCGCCATCACGCCGAAGGCGGCCATCAGGGCGCCGCCGCCGATGTCGGCGATCTGGCCGCCCGGCTGCACCGGCGGCCCGTCCTTCTGCCCGGTCAGTCCGAGCAGCCCGATCAGGCCGAGGTAGTTCATGTCGTGGCCGGCGCGCTGGGCGTAGGGGCCATCCTGGCCGTAGCCGGTGATCGCGCAGTAGACGATCGCGGGGTTTGCCTCCCGCATCCGCTCGTAGCCGACGCCGAGCTTGTCCAGTACGCCGGGACGGAAGCCGTCGAGGATGACGTCGTGGCGCTCGACCAAGCGCAGCAGCGCCTCGCGGCCCGCGTCGGACTTGAGGTCGAGCCGGACCGAGCGCTTGCCGCGGTTGAGCGCGAGGTAGAGGGCCGAGCGCGTGCCCAACTCCTGCTCCTCCTCGCCGCCGTAGTAGGGCGGCGCCCAGCGGATGTAGTCGCCCATGCCGGTGTCCTCGACCTTCAGCACCTCAGCGCCGAGGTCGGCGAGCAGCAGCGAGCAGAAGCCGCCCGGCAGCAGGCGGGTGAGGTCGAGGACCTTGACGTCGCTGAGGGGGAGGGCGGACATGCGGTCAGCCCCTGGGCGAATTGGGTCGCGCGCCCTGCGGGCGCTGCTCCGGATATTGGTGCCCGCCTATGGCGGGCAGAAGACAGATTGCATTTCGCGGCCTTCGGCCACATTCGCCCAGGGCCCGACCGCACGCCCGCCCCCCGCGCTCCCGTGCCACGGGCCGATCAAGCGGAGCGACTCGAGAGGGAGGAGCCGGTGCCCGTCTGCGGGAATGTCGCGAAGCGGCGATATGCAATCCGATGTCTGCCCGCCATAGGCGGCCACCCTCTTCTGGAGCGAAGCCCGAAGGGCGAGCGACCAAATTCCCGCAGACGGGCACCGGCTCCCCCTCACCCAGCCCGCTACGCGGCTGACCGCTCACGCTTCGGCACCCCGAGCAGCTCGCGCGCCTCTTCGACCGTCGCCGCCCGCCGACCGACGTCCTCGGCCATCTGGCGCGCCTTGGCGATCAGCTCGCCGTTCGACCTCGCCATCTCGCCGTTGGGCAGGTAAAGGTTGTCCTCGACGCCGGCGCGGACGTTGCCGCCGAGGACCAGCGCCGCCCCGAGCAGCTTCCACTGATCACGCGAGATGCCGATCACCTGCCACTGGTGCTCCCCTCCGGCGCCGCCGGGGATCTGGTCCGCCATGAAGCCGACGTTGCGCGGCGTCGGGCGAATGCCGCCGTTGACGCCCATGACCAGGGAGACCTGCAGCGGCGAGCGGTCGAGCAGCCCCATGTCGATCAGGGGGTCGAGGTTGGCGACGTGGCCGGCGTCGAAGCACTCGTGCTCGGGCTTGATGCCGAGCTCGCGCATCGCCGTCAGGAACTCGATGATCGTGTCGAAGCTGTTCTCGAAGACCGCCTTGAAGACGAAGTCCTTGCGCCGCGGCGAGTACTTGGCGTAGTTCATCGAGCTCATGTTGAGTGCGGCGACGTCGGGCCGACACTCGCGCAGGTACTCGATCCGCTTCTCGATCGGGATGCCGATCGCGCCGGTCGAGTAGTTGACGATCACGTCGCCGACCTCGGCCAGGATCGCCTCGGTGATCGCCCGGAAGTCCTCGATCTCGTAGCTCGGCACCCCGTTGGGCGTGCGCGCGTGGATGTGGATCATCGACGCGCCCTCGTCGACCACGCGGCGCGCCTCGGCCGCG
>DASWMG010000305.1:0-1761 GCA_036399875.1 Solirubrobacterales bacterium | reverse complement strand
GTTTCTTCCATTTGAGCGGATAGTCGAGGCGACTAGGCCACAACCGCAAGTCGAACCCCTGCTCGTACGGATGGTCTTCAATTCCGCGCCAGCGCTCGGCAAACGTCTCCGCGTAGCAATGAGCGCAACCCGGGGAAACCTTGCTGCAGCCCGTCACCGGGTTCCAAGTGGATTCCGTCCACTCGATTGCACTAGGTCCGGGCATCAGGCGGTCTTTCCAAAATTGGGATCCATATACGAACAGATGTTCGCAAACTGCTCAGATAGAGCGGGAACCGCCAGCTCAGGGTCCCTGCATTAACTCGACTAGCTGGTTCTGCCCTTCCTGAGTAAGCGTCACCAGATCATCCTCTTGATCGACCCGCACCAGCGCCCGATCCTGAGCATCGACTAGCCATCCCAACACCTGGTCTTCAGCTATCGGTCCCCGATCGTCGATGCTGAGGGCCAGCGAAACGAATTCCGTGCGCTGGAGTGAGCCTTCCGCCGCCAGTAAGGCAAGGAAAGCTTCATCGAAGGTTGCGGATGGACACATCATGCCCTGACTCTACTTTGGCTCCAGTGTCATGAAAGGCATTCCCGGGGATTTGAGGCGCAGACTGCATGGCCTGCGGAAAGATCGGGTAAGCCGCGCTTCCTCAAAGGCCGGCAATGCCGGCACTCCTCCCCATGCGCCCGACGAGAATCGAACTCGCGACCTTCGGCTTGAAAGACCGACGCTCTTTGGTCCCCGTGAAGGGACCGTTGACCACTGAGCTACGGGCGCCTGTTGGCGTCTAACTTTAGCTGCGTGGATCATTCCGAGCAGCGCGGGCGAGCGTGGATCTAGGCCTCCAGGGGCGGGTCGCGCTCGTGATGGGCGCGAGCCGAGGGATCGGGCGGGGGATCGCGACGGTGCTGGCGCGGGAGGGCGCCTCCGTTGCCATCGCCAGCCGCACCGAGGAGAAACTGCAGGAGGCGGCCGCCGCTATCGAGAAGCCCG
Organism: Solirubrobacterales bacterium; assembly: GCA_036399875.1. Taxonomy (GTDB): domain Bacteria; phylum Actinomycetota; class Thermoleophilia; order Solirubrobacterales; family 70-9; genus VRUE01. Next base: position 779 of record DASWMG010000305.1, on the reverse strand, counting down.
CCACCGAATCCGGTGGACAGGTGACCGCCTTCGTCGCCGACACCGGCGACCTCGACCGGCTCGCCGCGCTGCCGGCCGACGTCGAGGCCGAACTCGGCCCGGTCGAGATCCTCGTCGCCAACACCGGCGGCCCGCCCTACGGCGGCGCCCTCGAGCACGAGCTGCCCGACTGGGAAGCCGCCTACCGCGAACTCGTCCTCGCTCCCCGCGTACTCGCCGAGGCGGTCCTGCCCGGCATGCGCGAGCGCGGCTGGGGCCGGATCGTCAACGTCGGCTCCACGACGACCATCGAGCCCAACCCCGCCCTCAACCTCTCCAACTCCCACCGCATGGCCGCAGTCGGCTTCCTCAAGACGCTCTCGCGCGAGGTCGCCGGCGACGGGATCACCGTCAACACCGTCGCCACCGGCCGCTTCGCGACCGAACGGCTTGCCGACGGCGGGGGTTCGCTGAAGTCCGCCGAAGCCGCCGCGCGCGAGGAAGTCCCCGTCGGCCGGCTCGGCCAGCCCGCGGAGTCCGGCGACCTGGTCGCCTTCCTCTGCTCCGAGCGCGCCGCCTACATCACCGGCACCGTCATCTCGATCGACGGCGGCCTGCTCCGCTCGGCGTGAGGCGCGCCCCGTGACCCACTCGCACGCCGGCCACTCCCACGCCTCCTCCGCCGACGCCGACCGGGGCAAGCTCTGGCTCGCCCTCGCCCTGATCCTCGGCTTCATGGCGGCCGAGGTCGTCGCCGGCATCCTCGCCAACTCGCTCGCGCTCCTCTCCGACGCGGCCCA
>DASWMG010000304.1:0-4276 GCA_036399875.1 Solirubrobacterales bacterium | reverse complement strand
GCTCGCGGACGGCCCGCGGCGGCCCGGTCGAGCCGCTCGACGCCTTCCCGGTGCTCGGCAGGGCGTTGGCGGCGCCCCTCGCCGCCGCCTGGATCGGCGTCGTGCTCTTCCTCCTCGGACGGCGCGATGGACCGCGTACCGAGGACCGGGCGCTCGAGGTGCTGCTGCTGGGGGCGGCGGCGTGGATTGCCCTGGTCGCGGCGATGACGGTCGGCGGCTACGCCGGCCTGCCGCGCTTCCTGGCGCCGGCGACCGCGGCGATCGCGGTCGTCGGCGGAGTGGGGGTCGCCCGGGCGGCGGCAAGGGGCTTCGGCCACAGGCGGCGAGGGATGACGGCGCGCCCGGCTCTTGCCGCCGCGGCGGTCGTCGCGCTCTTGGTCGGAGTGGCCGGAGTCGGCCTTCGCGCCGCCGACGTCCCCGGCGACCTGCGCGACGTCGATCGGCAGTCGATGCTGGTCGACGGCATGTTCGAGCTGGCCGGGTGGGTGCCGGCCGAGCGACTGGTCGTCTGCGGCGACCGGGTGCGACTCGCCAACCTGCTGACGCCGCCGACCGCACTGGCCTGGAAGCTCGACCGCCCGCTGACCTCGGTGCGCACAATCGCCCATCCCGAATACGGCGTCGCCCTCTCGACCCGGGCCCTGCCGGGCAGGCGGATCGCCCAGATCGGGCGCTGGCGCGCGACCGACCTGGGTTGCTGAAGGGACCCGCGCGCCCCTGCAGCTCTAAAGGGGCTGCGCCATCGCCGAAGTCTCCGGGACGACGCGGTAGGGCTGCTCGGGCTGCTCGTCGCGCTCGTGGTAGACGCTGTCCGCGTTGACCGCCCAGATGTCGTGGCCAGCGCCGTCGCAGAGGTTCTCGACCGCCCGCATCGCCGTCAGCATCGAGTGATCGGAGTTGTTGTACCTGTGGAGGCCGTTGCGGCCGACCTGCTGGAAGTTGGCGAGCCCGTCGAGCCAGGCGCGGATCGTCGCCAGCCGCTCGCTGTAGACAGCGTCGTAGATGGGGTACGCCTTCGGCACGCGGACCACGTGCCCGTCGGCGACGCGCTCCGCGGGCACGAGGCCGAGCCGGTCGATCTCCTCGCGGGCCAGCGCGACCAAGGCGTCGTCGCCGGCCGTCCAGAGGTCGTCGCCCTCGAAGCAGAAGTACTCGAGCCCGACGCAGGAGCGGCGCGGGTCCGGGGTCATCCAGGGGCTCCAGGCGCGGAAGTTCTGGATGCGACCGACGCGGGCGCCGGGGTCGTGGACGTAGACCCAGTTGTCGGGAAAGGGGGGCTCGCCGTCGATGACCAGCGCCACGGTGAGGAAGTCGCGGTAGCGCAGGCCGCGGGCGGCGCGGCCGGCCTCGGCCGGCGCCGCGTCGCCGGCCATCCCCACCGCCGCTCGCAGCGGCACGGAGGAGATCGCGCCGCTGACCTCGATCCGCTCGCCCGCCGCGACCACGGCCGCCAGCCGGTCGGCGTCGAACTCGAGCCGCTCCACCGGGGCGCCGAGCCGCACCTCGCCGCCTGCGGCCTCGATCCGGCTCGCCATCTCCTCCCACATCTGGCCCGGCCCCAGGCGCGGATAGCGGAACTCCTCGATCAGGCTCTTCGGCTTCTCGCCGCGCCCTCCCGGCAGCGCCTCGCGGACGGCCTTCCAGAGCGAGAGGTCGGCGATCCGCTGCGCGGCCCACTCGGCCCGCAACTCGTCCGTGGAGACGCCCCAGACCTTTTCGGTGTATGTCTTGAAGAAGAGCTCGAAGAGGCGGCGGCCGAAGCGGGCGGTGACCCACTCCTCGAAGGTCTCGGCCTCGCGACGGGGGCGCAGCTTGGCGGCCCCGTAGGAAGCGGCGCAGCGGAGCAACTCGAGCGGACCGACGCGGGCGACGACGTCGGCGGCCCGCAGGGGGTACTGGACGAAGCGCCCGCGCCAGTAGATGCGCGAGAGGCGCGGGCGGACCAGCATCTCGGGTCCGAGGATCTCGTCCCAGAGCGCCTCGACCTCGGCGCTCTTGGTGAAGAAGCGGTGCCCGCCGAGGTCGAAGCGGTAGCCGTCGGCGACCGCGGTGCGGGCGATCCCGCCGACCGTCTGGTCGGCCTCGAAGACGACGGTCGGGACGCCGCGGCGCGCCAGCAGGTAGGCCGCGGTTAGCCCCGCGGGTCCGGCGCCGAGGATCGCGACGGGCCTCGAGGCATGGGCTTGGGGGGAAAGCTCCATAGCGGCGCGGGATGGTATTAGGTAACCCTAATATGCGCCTCGCGGTCATCGTCCCAGCCTCTGACGACCCTCCTTCGCTGCCCCGCTGCACCGCCGCCCTGGAGGCGGGGGAGCGGGCGCCGGACGAGCTGATCGTCCAGCGCGAGCCGGCCGGCGGCGGCCCGGCGGCGGCGCGCAACGCGGCCGCGGCGGGCTGCACGGCTGACGTCCTCGTCTTCGTCGATTCCGACGTCGAGGTTCATGCCGACGCGCTGGCCAGGATCGAGCGGGGCCTGCTGAAGGACCCGGGGCTGGCGGCGGTGTTCGGCGCCTACGACGACGAGCCGCCGGCGCGTGGCCTCGCCTCGCGCTTCCGCAACCTCCTCCACCACCACGTCCACGTCTCCTCGCCGGGAGAGGCGGAGACCTTCTGGGCCGGTCTCGGCGCGGTGCGTCGAGGCGAGTTCGAGGCGGTGGGGGGGTTCGACGCCGCTCGTTTCCCCCAGCCGAGCGTCGAGGACATCGAGTTGGGGATGCGCTTGCGCGAGCGCGGGGCCCGACTGTTGCTCGATCCCTCGATCCGCGGCCGTCACCTGAAGCGGTGGACGTTGACCGGGATGGTGCGCACCGACCTCTGGCGCCGCGGCGTGCCGTGGACCCGTCTGCTCCTCGCCCGCCGCGATCGCAGCGGCGCCCTCAACCTGGGCGCACGGCACCGGGCGAGCGCCCTGGCGGCCCTGGCGCTTGCGGGCGGCGTGGTCGGGCGGCGCCCCCGGCTTGCCCTCGCGGCTCTGCTGGCGATGGCGGCTCTCAACCGCGACTTCTACGCGTTACTCGGACGCCGCGGTGGGCCGCGACTGCTGGTTGCAGGCATCCCCCTGCACGCGATTCATCTGCTCACCGCGGTCGCATCGGTCCCGGTCGCAGTCGCGATCCATCTGCGGCCGCGACGACTTACCCGTGCACATGACGGGTAAGTCGTCGCATTCCCCATTGCGGGTCGGCATCGCCGGCTGCGGCCGCATCGTCGAGCGTGGCTACCTGCCGGCGCTGCGCGACGCGGACGGCGTCGCGGTTGCCGCCCTAGCCGATCCCGACCGGGGGAGGGCGCGACGGCTGGCGGCGCTCTGCGGGGCGGCGATCTACGACTCCGCGTCGGCGATGATCGCGGCGGGCGGCCTCGACGCGGTCGTGGTCGCCACGCCGGCCGATCGTCATCTGGAGGTGGCGGAGGAAGCTGCCGCCGCAGACCTGCCCACCCTCGTCGAGAAGCCCCCGACGACCGGCCTCGAGGACGCGCTGGCGCTGGCCGCGCTCGATCCCGCCCCGGCGTTCGCCTTCAACCGGCGCTTCCTCCAGGGCGCCGAGCTGCGCCCGCTCGTCCCGCCGGCCGGCTGGCTGGAGCTGGAGCTCGAGCTGCGCTTCCGTCGCGACGGCTGGGGCGCCCACGTCAGCCGCGACGAGGCGCTGCTGGACGCCGGCACGCACCTGATCGACCTCGCGATCTTCCTCGCCGACTCCGAGCCGATTGCCGTCCGCGAAGCCCTCGTCGCGCCCGAGCGGGCAAGCCTGGAGCTGGAGCTCGGGCGCGGCCGGGCGCGGATCCGCTGCGCGACCGACCGGCCGTATGCGGAGCGGGTCGAGGTCCGCGACCGGGCCGGAGGCCTGCTCGGCGCCGCGCGCACGGACCGGATGCGCGCCCGGGCGCGCAGGATGCGGGGCGGTGGGGACCCGCTGGTCAGCTCGCTGCGCGCTCAGGCCGAGCGCTTCGCGGCTCGGGTGCGGGGCGAGAGTGCGGAGGAGCTTGGTGGCCCGGCGGCGGCGGTCGGGACGATGGCGGTCGTCGAGGCGGTGCGGCGCTCCGCGGCCCTGGACGGGGCCGAGGTGACGGTGGCGGTGCCGGAGGGCGTCGCGTGATCGCGGTCGTCCAGTTCGACGCGGCGAGCGCAGCGTTGCTGGAGCGCCTGGGCGCCGAGGAGCGCCTGCCTAACCTGGCGGCGCTGCGCGCGCGCGGCCGCCGCATCGAGCTCGACACCCCGGCGCCGCGGTTCCCGGCCAGCGCCTATCAGTGCCTCTACCGCGGGGTCGAGGTCGGC
>DASWMG010000303.1:0-9541 GCA_036399875.1 Solirubrobacterales bacterium | reverse complement strand
CCCGTCCCGCCGCCTCGTAGGCCCCGAGCGCCGCGTCTCGGTCGGCGTCGGCCTCCGCCACCCCGAGGTCGACCGCCTCGACCCCGGAGCAGCGCTCCGCGAACCCGTGGCGCCGCACCAGTTCCTCCATCTCGGGGACGTCCCCGGCGGTGTTGGTGAGGATCGCGAAGCGGTAGCCGAGGGCGATCGCGACCATGAAGCTGGCCTCGGCGATCCCGACCACCGGGCCGGCGAAGCTCTCGCGGGCGGCGTGCAGCCCCGGGTCGCCGAAGCAGGCGATCACGAAGGCGTCGAACCGGCCGGCCTCCCGCTCGACGATCGCGGTGACGGCGGCCGCCGCCAGCGCCTCGTCGCGGTAGCCCTCGATCGTCGCCGGGGCGTCATGCGCCGTCATCCCCTCCACCGAGGCACCGGACGAGGCAGCGGCCCGCGCCGCCGCGACCATCTCCTGGGTCATCGCCTCGGTCGAGTTCGGATTGACCAGGCAGAGACGCACGCGCGCCTAGTTCTGTTTGGCGACCAGCTCGACGACGCGTTCCGCGGTGACGTCGAGATGGCGCTTCAGAACGGCGTCCGCCGCGTCGCCCTTGCCGGCGCTCAGCTCCTCGACGATCTCGCGGTGCTCGTCGACCTGCTTCATCGGGTCGAAGGAGTCGAGCTGGCTCAGCGCCAGCCTCAGCTCGCGCTGCAGGGTGACGTACTGGTCGTCGAGCCGGCGGCTGCCGATCCACTCGACGAGGACGCGATGGAAGGCGAGGTCGTGCTCGAGCAGCGCCACCGTGTCGCCCGCCCGGGCGGCCGCCTCGATGCCCTCGACCTCCTGCATCAGCAGCGCTTTCGCCTCTTTCGAGCCGATCGCGGCGCTCAGGCCGGCGCGCTCCAGCACCGTGCGGGCGCGGAAGAGGTCGCCGACGTCCTCGACGGTCAGCTTGATCACTTCGGCGCCGCGGTGCGGGATGTGCCGGACCAGCCCCTTGCGTTCGAGCACCCGCAGCGCCTCGCGCACGCTGTTGCGCGAAACGGAGAACGCTTCGGCGAGTTGCGCCTCGCGCAGCCGCTCGCCTGGTTTCATCGAGCCGTCGAGGATCTCCTCCTCGAGCGCGTCGGTGATCTGGCTCGGGGTCGACTGCCGGTCGAGCGCCAGACTCTCGAAGGACCGGGATATTTTGTCGGTTGGCGTCGCCATGCCGGGAAAACGACCAGTTGAGGACATTCGCCCCATTGGTCCGCCCCATGGTATCCGGCCGGCGCGTTCGGCGAAGGATTGCCAGATTGCCCCTTTGTTGTGCAATGCTGGGGAGACGTGACGAACTTGCTCGATCCGCGCGCGTTGACCATCCCCAAGATCGACGCGGCGAGCCGGGCGCGCGGTCCCGGCCTGGTCTCCTTCGCGGGCGGCGCCTCCCATCCCGACGACCTGCCGCTCGAGCAGCTCTCGCGCGCCCTGGAGGAATCGCTCTCGCCGGCGGCGCTCGCCTATGGCTCGGCGCGCGGCGAGCCGGACCTGCTGGAAGCGCTCGGCGACTACTTCGCCGGCGAGGGCGTCGACGCCAGCCCGGAGCGGACCATGGTCACGTCGGGGGCGATGGCCGGGCTCGACCTCGTCTTCCGCCGCGCGATCGCGCCTGGCGACGTTGTCGTCGTCGAGTCGCCCACCTACAGCGACTCGCTGATCTCGCTTGCGCTGGCGAGAGCCGAGATAGTCGCGCTGCCGATGGACGAGGAGGGAGCCTGCGTGGAGGCGCTGCCGGCGATCACCGCCGAGGCCGGGGCCCCGCGGGCGATCTACACGATCCCGACCTTCCACAACCCGACCGGCCGGACGATGGGGCTGGAGCGGCGGCGACGCCTGATCGAGCTGGCCGACGAGCTCGGCGCCGTGGTGATCGAGGACGACGCCTACGGCGCCCTGCGCTTCGAGGGCCAGCCGGTTCCCTCGCTCGCCGCGCTCTCCCCGGACGTGGTCAGCGTGCGCTCGCTCTCGAAGATCGTCGCCCCGGGACTGCGGCTGGGCTGCGTGATCGGGCCGGCCCCCTTCCTGGCCGGGCTGGAGCAGGTCCGCGGCGGGGTCGACATCTGCGCCAGCCCGCTGAGCCAGGGGGCGGCGGCGCGCTTCCTCGGCGAGGGCGAGGTGGACACATACGTCCGCCACCTGGCTGGCGTCTTCCGCGCCCGCCGCGACGCGATGCTCGCCGCGCTCGAGGAGCACTTCGGAGAGCTCGGCGCCGAGTGGTCGCGCCCCGAGGGCGGGATGTTCGTCTGGGTGCGGCTGCCGGAGCGGGTCGACGCGACCCGGCTGCTCGACGTGGCGCTCGAGGAGGGCGTCAGCTTCGTGCCGGGCAGCGTCTTCTCGGCGCACGACGAACATGGCAGCGCCCTGCGGCTCTGCTTCTCCAGCGTCAAGGAGGAGCGGATCGCCGAGGGGGTCGGGAGGTTGCGGGCGGCGCTCGACAAGCTGCCGACCGCCGCGTGAGACTTCTCCCATGAGCGAGAGCTCGGTCAACGGGGACCTGCAGCGGCTGGCCGGGTTCGGGGCGCGCGGCGAGGCCGTCCGCCGCCTCGCCTGGAGCGACGCCAACCGCGAGGCGCTCGACTGGCTGGCTTCGCGGTTCGAGGCGGCCGGGCTGGAGGCGAGCCTCGACCCGGCCGGAAACCTGATCGGCCGCTGGGAGGCGGGGAGCGGCGCAGCCGTCGTGGTGGGCTCACACGTGGACAGCGGCCCCGACGCCGGGCGCTACGACGGCACGCTCGGGGTGCTGGGCGGGCTTGCCGCGATCGAGCTGCTGAAAGCGAAGGGCGTCGAACCGCGCCGGCCGGTTTGGGTCGTGGCCTTCATGGACGAGGAGGGAGTCCGCTTCGGGGCGAGCATGCTCGGCAGCCGCGCCTTCGTCGGCCAGGACGTGGGCGAGTACCTGGGCCGGCGCGACGCCGGCGGGGTCTCGGTGGCGGAGGAGATGGGGCGCTGGGGACTCGAGCCGACCCGGATCGGCGAGGCGCGGGCGATCGACCGCGTCGGCGCTTACCTGGAGCTGCACATCGAGCAGGGGCCGGTGCTCGACCGGGCCGGCGAGGAGCTCGGGGTCGTCACCGGCATCGTCGGCATGGTGCAGGCACAGGTGCGGATCCGCGGCGAGGCGAACCATGCGGGCACGACGCCGATGGAGGGACGCCGCGACGCGCTGGTCGGGATGGCGCGGGCGGCGCTGGCGCTGCGCGAGGAGGCGGTCGCGCGCGGCGGCACGGTCACGGTCGGCACCGTCGCCGTCGAGCCCGGCGCCTTCACGGTGATTCCGGCGAGCTGCGAGTTCAGCGTTGACTTCCGGATCGGCTCCCGGGACGAGTTCGACGGCCTGCCCGAGCTGATCGAGACGACCGTGCGGCGCGCCTGCGAGCCCGACGGCCTCGAGTGGGAGGTCGAGCTGACCGACGCCGACCCGCCGGTCGAGATGGACGCGGCGATCGCCGCCGAGCTGGAGCGCGCGGCGGGCGACGAGGGAGCGGCCCACCGCCAAATGCCGAGCGGCGCCGGCCACGACGCGATGCTAATCGCCCCCCACGTCCCGACCGGGATGCTCTTCGTCCCCAGCCGCGACGGGATCAGCCACTCACCCCGCGAGTTCACCGAGCCCGAGCACTGCGAGCTGGGCGTGCGGGCGCTGGCGCGGGCGCTGGAGGCGCTGGTGGGCTAGGCGAGGGCTCCGCGGGGAAAGCGCCTCAGGCCTGCCTGTGTCATCTCCGCAACCGCCTCTGCTCGGGAGGGTCGCGACTGGTGTCGAAAAGGCGCCGTCCTTCTAGGGGAGTATCGAGAACGATCTCGTCGCGCAGCACAGTGAACTTGCCCGGACAAAAGGTGCCATCTGCGCGTTCTCTGCTGTTCAGCACGACCCTGACGAATACGGCCTTCGACGTCTCCAGCACCTTGAGGTCTTCGACTTCCGGAACCGGCCCCTCGCGGCAGTGGGCAGCAGGTATGGCAATGCGAATCCGCTGCCGATCGAGTACTCGGTCAACCCTCCAAGGGTTCTGGTAGGTCGAGGGCGCCCAAGCCGGTCTCTCTCGTGGGTCATTCTGTCCACATGCACCAAAGGCGCCGCTTAGGGCTAGCGCCACCAGCACCCCAACGCGAGTCTTTCGCTCAATCAATTTCGCTGGGGCTGACCAACCGGCCCGCGAAGAGGACGGCGCCGGTCGGGTCGTCGCGCAGAAAGAAGAGGAAGGGACGGTTGGCGTTGAAGACGACCGCGTCGCGCGGACGTACCGAAGCCGACGTTTTGACCACGCCAACGACCGTCGCCGCGGCGGCAACCGTGCCCGCCTCGTCGACCGTGAAGTCGGCGGCATGCTTGACGAACGCGACTTCCAAGGGCGCGGCCGTGGTGATCCGGGAGAAGTTCGCGGCTTCGGTGAAGGCGGTGCGCATTCCCAGCTTCTTCAAGGTTTCGGTCAGCTCGACATCAGTGTGCAGGTGGAAGCGCGGCAGGCTGAGAATCACCGGCTTCGACGAGAGGGTGCGCGCGATCCGGCCCAGGCTTCTAGCGTCGAGTCGGTTCTGGAGGGAGCCAACCCGCTGGCCCACCGGCAGCATGACGAGCAACGAAAGAGACGAGGAGCGGTAGGGCAGAGCCACCGCCTTGTAACCGGGACCCGCGCCATAGCGCAGCGACTCGGTCTGGTGCATGAAGTCGATGGTCACCTTCCCCAAGGGCGCATTGAAGACCCCGGGCCTGGTCTCGCGCCGCTTGAAGGGATGCTTCCATTTTGCGTCGAGGTAGATGGCGTTGGCCAGCGCAAGGGCCATGCCGTCGGGCAGCGAGTCGAGGATCTTGGGAATCAGCCCTTTGGTGCGCTCGCTAACCCAGCCATTGATCGCTTCGAGGGCGCCCGTTCGGTTGCCTTCGAAGTCAACAATCTCCGGCGCCGCACCGAATCGCTGCCGAGCACCGGAGAGGAAGGCGGGCTGAAACGGCAATCCTCGTTGGAGAAATAGACCGTTGGCGATCTCGAGCGTCGGTGCCTCCGGGTCGTCCCCAGCGACGGCAGCCTGCTCGGTGGCGATGGCGCGCTGGAGGTCCCCCACGGTAGGGAGCTCGGTGGGATCTTTCAGGTGGAGAGTGTGGGCGATCTCCCTGGCAGTGTTCCCAACCCCACCGGTTCCCGTCAGCGCCAGTGCCGCCGCGACGCTATCGGGCGACAGGACAAGGTTTCCTGGCGCCTGGGCGCGCATCAGGTCGAGGCCGAACGCCCCCGTCGCAAGCGCCGGGGCGAGGGGCATTGACGGGGAAGCACCGGGGCGCTTCGAGGTCTTGGCCTGACTGGCACTCGTCAGACCGGCACCGCCGATGCCAACCGCGACCAAAACAGTAAGCACAACGGCCGCGACCCGAGGCCGGGGACGTCGCAGGCCGATGGACGAGACGCCTTCTTCCCGCATGGCCAAACATCCTCCGACGAAGATTCCCGTCGCGGCCGATAGAGCGAGGAAGATGGGAAATTGGACCACGCCTTCGCTCATCAAGGTTGGCCCGACTGAGAAGACGGGCGGATCGATGATCCGAAAGAGGATCAACAGCGCAGAGCCGAGCCCGAGGAGCGCGACCGCAGCGTCGAACGCGACGGCGGGCCTGCCCACCACACCCATGGCGCGCAGCATTGCCACCGTGGGCGTTGCCAACACCGGGGCGACCAAAACTATCGGGATGTAGTCAAGCGCCTCCCAAGCGTTTCTTCCTGGTTCAAAGCTCTGAAAGTAACTAAGCAGGTTGGAAGTGCTGACAGTTTTGACCTCGAACCAGTCGAAGAACATCAGAACGAAGAGCAGGATTGCCGAAGCGACCGCGATTCGCTCACCAGTGCTGACCTTGGCTAGATCCATGTCGCCCTACTCCTCTTGTGGCAAAGGCTGCTCTGGTGGCAAACGTTGCTCCGGCGGATCGGTACTCGAGTCGAAGATGACGAGTTCGTCCAGGTTCCGCTCAAAGGTACTTTTCCTGAAGACCTGCGGGAGATTGCAGCGTCCGGTGGCATAGGTTCTCCGGTTTTGATCTCACCTGGAAGCAGGACGGTCGCGCACGTTTCTTTTATGAGCGCCACTCCCCAGCAAACCTCGCCCGTTGGTCGCTAGACCTACCACAGTATGAGGTTGAGCTCACGTGTCATTACGGAGGCGTCTCTGCTCGGGGGGTTCACGACTGACGTCGAACAGGCGGCGTCCAGCAATGGGCCTACTAAGCGTCACCCTTCTGCGCAGTACGGTGAATCTTCCAGGACAATTGGTGCCAATAGCGCCTTTGTCTCTGCTGACAGTTATTACACCGATATATATGGCACTTACCGTTTCACGCACCCTAACTTCACGAATCAGTGGAGGCTTTGCATTGCGACAATGTGCGCTCGGTATAGCTAGCTGTATCTCGCGCGGACCGCTTATTGCGTCCAGCCTCCAGGGATTCAAGAGATTCGGGGCCGCGCCGTGTTGGTTCTTGGGGCGATCCGCATCGTTGCAGCCGCCCAAAAGACCGATCGCTACGACACCTAACAGCGTGATTATCCGTGGCATGCGGCTCTAGTCGTCTCCCGTAACGATCAAATGAATGGGGTTTGCGTGGAGGGCGGGGTCATGGAGGACGCCGTTACCCCAGTATTGGTTAGTCCCGGGTACCTTCAACAACGAAGTCGCATGAGTAGTCCCATTCCCGATGGAGCTCACGAGACCAATCGCTGCACCGCTGACTGGATTCCAGACCGGTCCCCCGCTGTCACCAAGCTTGGCCTGAGTTTTGATCACATACCCTCCTACGAATACACCAAGTTTTCTGAGTAAGTTAAGATCCCGTCCTATAACTCTCCCGCATTTCACACCATCAGTTGCGGCGCCGGAAAAGCAGAGCTTGTTAGTCTTGCGCGCGATAGTCGGATATCCAAAGCTTACCGGCCGGCCACCATTCCCGAAGATGACATGCGGTATGACACCAGTCGCCTCAATTCGCATGGCAAGGGCGTCTGATGCGAAAGGTATATGGAATGATCTGCGCGTAACCTCCCCCACATCGGCCGGGTCGTCGTCCGGATCTGACCGAAACACCCACTGGTCGAGATCAAAGCAGTGACCAGCCGTAAGCAAAAAGCGGGCTCTAATCCATTCCTCGGTGCTCTTCTTTTTCCTGTTTTCGTAAACACCAAAGCCTGCGGTGCACCATTTTGATCGAGCGTAGTTTTCAACCCGATCCCCAGCCCTGATTCGACCGGAGCTGCGGCGACGACCTGAGGCCGGTTCGTTCCCCTCTGGTTGATAGAACACGGAAACCGGCGCGTTGGACCCAAGCGTGGAATCGATGATCTGTTCAGTTCCAGCGACGTTGTTGCTTCCTACCGCGAGCTCATCGCTATCGTAATAGTTGATAACTCTCGTCACTTGGCTAGCAAGGGTGGGATTCGTCTCCATGGCTTCAAGCAGGGTAGTTTCGGCGTCCGCCACATCCGACAGCGTCGCCGTAGGCACAGTCGGGTAAACTTGGTACCGATCTGGGACCATGAGATCGACTTGTTCCCTGAGCGCTTTGAGGGAGCCGGCTTGGTCATGGGTAAACCCAACGTGCATCAGTCCTCCGGCTTTGTCATTTAGGTAGTAGCCGGCGAAGGTGCTGGGCCGGTGGGCGGCGGCCCATTGCTCGATCAGTTCGCCGTCGTGGTTGAGATAGGCCTCACGGTATTCCAACTCTGCGGCATCCACGGCTCGCAGCGGAACCCCCCACTTGTCATAGGTTGCCCGGGCTATTTCTCCGACCGCCGTGTTCGGGTTATGCCAATCCCCTATTAGGTTGAAGATCCTGTCGTTGATTGCTTCCTCGTCGCCTTTAAGGTCTAGGTCGAGACCGAATTCCTCGCGGAATTTCAAGGTGTCCGAAAACCGCGGTGGCGCCCCCGCCTCTGGATCGGGCGGCGGCGTGTACGGGATGTTCACCCAGAACCGCTCCGAGGCCGAATCGCCGTTGCTGTTCGTTGCGGCAACTTCGATGTAAAGAATTCCGGGCGCGAAGGCGCCGGTTTCCATCACCCATTCGTCTTTTTCCGTTTCGCACTCAACCGGTGGACCCGGAATTTGAGTGCAGGTTCTCTCGCTGACCAGGGTGTCGTTGTTGACGATGATTTCGATCGAGGCTATGCCATGGGCTGAAAAGGCCTGGACGTTCAGGTTGTAAACGCCTGGCTGAATCGGCGTTGCGGTTTCGCGGTTTCCTATCTCATGAAGGGTACCGCCGACATCGTCGAACGTCGGCGGTTCGTTTTTGTTCCACCACTTGATCATCGAGCCGTCTGCAGCGAATTCATAGGTCGTGACGGGGACCCCGGGGGCGGTCACCGTGGTTCGGCGCTGAGGCTGGTCTTCGTAAGTGAAGTAAGTGGTCTCGGGGTTTTCTCCCTCTATTGCGAGGGTGACCGATGCGACCCGGCCGTACGTCGCCTCGTAGGTGATTTCCGCGTAGGTGCCGTCTGGAAGGGTCACCTTGGTCATACGGTCGTTGCCGTCGTACTCGTAGTGGGCCGTCCCTTCAGCAGAGCCGTGAGCCGTGAGCAGGTCGCCGTCGTGAGCGTAGAGATGGAGACCGGCCTCCTCGCCTTCGACTGCGTGGACGAGACCGTCCGAAACCGCAACGTCGACCGCAGGGTCATCTTGGGATATGGGGCCCTGACTCGGAGCCCTGGAGCGGCCAAACCCCCACCGCTGCACCCGGTCGTTGTAGCCGTCGGTGACCCAGACGTTGCCTTCGCCGTCGGCGACGATGCCGACCGGCCAGCCGAACTGGAACTGGCCCTCGCCTGAGCCTTTGGAGCCGAAGCTGCGGACGAAGGCGCCTTGCTGGTCGAACTGCTGAACGCGGTTGTTGACCTGATCGGCGACCCAGACGCTGCCTTTGGCGCCGAGGGCGATCGCGACCGGCTGGTTGAACTGACCCTCTCCGGAACCGTAGGAGCCGAAGCTGCGGATGAAGTCGCCGTCTTCTTCGAGCACCTCGACGTCGTGGTCCTCGAAGTCGGCAACCCAAATCGTGCCGTCGGGGGCGACCGCGACATCGGCCGGTCCCTGGATCTGGCCAGGGCCGGAGCCTTCGGAGCCGACGAGGCGTTTGAAGGTGCCAGTGGACGTGAATTCCTGCAGGCGCCCGTTCAGCATGTCAGTGACCAGGACGTCGCCCTGGGGATCGACGGTGAGTCCTTGGGGATGGCGGAACTGGCCCGCTTCGGTACCCCAGCCGCCGCCGAAGCGGCGCAGGAAGTCGCCGTTGGAGTCGAAGACTTCGACCAGGTGGCGGTCGGAGTCGGTGATCAGGACGTTGTCGGAGGCGTCCACCGCGAGGCCGTTGGGCATCAGCCGTTTGCCGTCGCCGGCCTGGGTGATGACGTCGAGCTGGTTGCCCTCTTCATCGAGCTTCTGGATCCGGTGGTTGCGAGGGTCGGCGACCCAGAGCTCGCCCGTGGAGGTCTGGCCGACGTCGCCGGCGTAGTCGAACTGGCCGGGGCCGGTGCCGTGGGAGCCGAGGGA
>DASWMG010000302.1:0-3188 GCA_036399875.1 Solirubrobacterales bacterium | reverse complement strand
GGGCGAGTGCGCTACGTCGCGCTTGCGACGCGCCATGTCGCCGCCAACCGCACACGGCTACGCGCCTACCTGCGGCTCGCCGGCCTCCGCTAGCCGCTACCTCGGGGCCCAGCTCTCCCGCGGGTTCGGAAGCGGCGTCAGCTGCGGCTCGACCTGCTCGCGGAGGTGCTCGAACTTCGGCGGCAGCGTCAGCCGCTCGCCGAGGTGCTCCGGATCCTCGTCGGCGCCGAAGCCGGGGCCGAGCGTGGCGATCTCGAACAGCACGCCGCTCGGCTCGCGGAAGTAGATCGAGCGGAAGTAGAAGCGGTCGATCAGCGGGGTCGGCTGGGCGCCGCCCGAGATCGCACGCTCGCGCCAGTCCTCGAGCTGGTCGAGCTGAGAAGCCCAGGCGACGTGATGGACGCTGCCGGCGCCCTGGAGCGAGCGCTCCGGCGGCGGCTCGTCGTAGACGTAGAGGCCGCCGCGCTTCTCGCCGCGAGTCTCCCATCCCGTGTCGACCGGCTCGAACTCGAGCGCCTCGAGCAGGCGCCGGCTCGCCTCGGGCTCGGCGCTGTAGGCGCACACCGCATGGAAGCCCTGGAGCGCCAGCTCGCCGGGAATCTCCGGGTGGTCGGCGACCAGGGGCGCGTCCTCGACCTTGGCGACGAGCAGCTCGTGATCGAGGCCCTCGGGGTCGCAGAAGCGCAGCGCGTCGCCGGCACGCTGCGGCTCGACGCCGTTGGCGCTCAGTCGCTCGTCCCAGAAGTCGATGGCCTGCGGCGATGCGACCCGCCAAACGATTCGGTGCACGTCCCCCGCACCCGGCCGTCCGTCCGGCACGCCGGGGAACTCGAAGAAGGTGAGGTCGGAGCCCGCGCTTCCCTTCTCGTCGGCGAAGAAGAGGTGGTAGACGGTTGGGTTGTCCTGGTTAACCGTTTTCTTGACGAGCCGCAGCCCCAGGACACCCGCGTAGAAGTCGACGTTCTTCTGCGCGTCGGCGGTGATCGCCGTGATGTGGTGGATGCCCTCTAGCTTCATCAAGGCCACGTATACCATCCTTCATCGATGAGCCGCGCACGGCGACGCACGGTCAAGGCCCTCGTGGTGCTCGGCTCGATCTTTGCCTTCCTCAGCGCCTTTGCGATCTGGACCGAGCGCCAGGCACTCAACACTGACGATTGGGTGCAGACCAGCGACCGGTTGATCGCGAACCCGACGATCCGCGCCGCGGTCGGCGACTACATCGTCGACCAGCTCTACGCGAACGTCGACGTAGAGCAGGCGGTGAAAGACAAGCTGCCGGGCGACACCAAGGAGCTGGCCGGGCCGATCTCGGGCGGGCTGCGCCAGTTCGCGGGCGACGGGGCGGACCGGATGCTGCAGACGACGACCGCGCAGGACCTCTGGCAGGACGCCAACCGCACCGCACATGAGCAGCTGCTCGCGGTGCTCGAAGACGACAAGGAAGCGGTCTCGACCGAAGAAGGCGAGGTGACGCTGCAGCTCAGCAGCCTCATCACCAACCTGGCTGAGGAGGTAGGGATCGGCGAAGAGCTTGCCGAAAAAGTGCCACCCGACGCCGGTGATGTGACGATCCTGCGCTCCGACGACCTGCGGACGGCGCAGGACATCGTGATCGCGGTCAAGGGACTGGCGATCGTCCTGACGCTGCTCACCTTCCTCTGTTTTGGAGTGGCGATCTACCTCTCGCGCGACGGGCGCTGGGTGACGGTCCTCTTCTGCGGGATGGGGCTGATCGCGGCCGGCTTCGCCGTGATCGTCGCCCGAGAGGTCGCGGGCGGGATCGTGGTTGGGCAGCTGGTGGACGATCAGAGCATCGAGCCGGCGGCGGAAGCGGCGTGGTCGATCGCCACCTCGCTGATGATCAGCATCGCCAGGACCGTGATCGTCGTGGGCGCCCTGCTGGTGCTGGCGGGCTGGCTGGCCTCGCCTACCGCCGCGGCCCGCTCGGCGCGCCGGGCGATGACGCCGGCGCTGCGCGACTACCCCGCATACGTCTACTCGGCGCTGGCGGTCCTGGTCGGCTTCTACTTCCTCACCGCGCCGATCCAGAACCTGCGCTCGTTCGTCACCACTCTGCTGGTCGCCGGCATGGCGGCCTTCGGCATCCGCGAGCTGCGCAAGCAGGGCTGCGAGGAGAACCCAGATGTGAGCTTCGACGACGTCTTCGGGCACACGCGCGACCGCATGGTCGGTGCGGTGCGGAGCGCGAACATCGGCGAGCGGGTCGGCGAGACCGCCTCGAAGCTGCGGGATGTGCGGATGCCGGATGTGCGGATGCCGGGCGGCGAGCCTGGGGCCGACGCCGAGCGACCGGCGCCACCGGCCTCGGGCCCCATCGATGGGGCGACGGATACCGAGGAGGTGCGACTGCGGCGCCTGGAGCGCCTCGGCGAGCTGCGCACCAAGGGCGTCCTCACCGACGCGGAGTTCGCGGCCGAGAAGGCTCGTGTGCTGGGCGGCCCCGGCTCCTGAGCCATCCACCCAAACCGCCCACAGGAGAGCCCGCCTCCGGAATCGAACCGGAAACCTCCTGGTTACAAATCAGGTGCTCTGCCGATTGAGCTAGGCGGGCGTACGCCGAATATAGAGGGCGAGAGGGCGATCCCCACCGTCTTCTTAGAAGTAATTAATTGAGCAATCACCCCAAGCGGAAGGGTGATTTTCTGGTCCGCCCTAAGCCGGAACCTCCCGCGAAGCCAGATGCGTGGCGACCTTGCGCTTGACCCGCTGCAGGGCGTTGTCGACGGTCTTGGTGTCGCACTCGAGGCGCTCGGCGGTGGCCTCGTAGGAATGGCCGTCGAGGTAGAGGGAGAGGACGCGGCTCTCGAGGTCGGAAAGCACGCCGGAGGTGCCTGAAAGACACGAGACGAGGCTCTCTAGCTCTTCGGTGGCGATCACCTGGTTGACCGGGTCGGCGACGGAGGGGCCGGGCAGGATCTCGTCGAGGGTGGTGTCGGAATCGCCGGCTGCCGCAGGGGTCTGGCTGAAGGAGACGTACTGGTTGAGCGGCGTGTGCTTGTTGCGGGTGGCCGTCTTTACAGCGGTGATGATCTGGCGGGTGATACAGAGCTCGGCGAAGCTGCGAAAGCTCGACTCGCGGTCGCTGCGATAGTCGCGAACGGCCTTGTAGAGGCCGAGGAGTCCTTCCTGGATCAGATCGTCGCTCTCTCCCCCGAGCAGGAAGT
>DASWMG010000301.1:0-3211 GCA_036399875.1 Solirubrobacterales bacterium | reverse complement strand
TCGCCGAAAGAGGACGGACGACCCTCGCGATAGATCCGTACGAGTGCCATCGGCCGCGCGCCGCGGAGGGACTGCTGGTCTGCGGTTGGGGGATGCGGGAGCGGGTGGTGCTCGAACGCTGGTCGGCACCGGACGGCGCTGACCGTCCGCTGCGTCGCCGCCACGGGCGGCCGCCGAACGTGACCGAGATCTTCGGCGGCAGGCCCGGTGCCGAGGTCGAGCGGCTAAGGGGGCGTCTGCTCGCGGCGCCCGCTCGCGTCGCCGACCTGGCGATCGAGCAGATCGGGGAGCGGCGGTTCGACCTCGTCTGGCTGACCTTCGCGGCCCCGCACCTCGGCGGCCATCGGCTCTGGGGGACGGCGGCGCTCGACGACGTCTACATGGAGGTCGACCGGCAGCTCGGGCGCGTCCTCGAGGCGCTTCCCGACGACGCCGACACGATCGTCTGCTCGGTCCTGGGCATGGACGTCAACACCAGCCGCGCCGACATGTTGCCGGGGATGCTGGCGGCGGTTCTCGGTGAGGGCTCCGGCGACGGCGCCGCCGACTCGGACTCCGGGTCGATGTGGCGGCTGCGCGCCGCGCTGTCGGGTCGCGTGCGCGGCGCGGTGGCGGCGGCGATGCCGGATCGGCTGGCGCTGGAGCTGACCGCGCGGATGGAGCTGCGCGGCGTCGACTGGTCCGCGACGCGCGCCTTCGCCCACCCGGCCGACAACCAGGGTTACGTGAGCCTCAACCTGAAGGGACGCGAGCGCGAAGGCGTCGTCGACCCGGCCGACGCCGACGAGCTGCTTGATCTGATCGCCGCCGGCTTGTCCGACTTCCGCGATCCCGACGGCGAGCCTGCGGTGGCCGCCGTCGATCGTGTCGCCGGGGAGTGGACGGGCGACGCGGCGGACCGCCTGCCCGACCTCGTGGTCCGCTGGCGCCCGACCTCCGCGGTCGAGATCGAGGCGCTGCGCTCAGAGCGCTTCGGCACGGTGCGCCGCCACGGCTACGGCAGCGGCCGCACCGGCAACCACACCGATGGGGACGCCTGGGCGATCGTCGCGCCGGGCTCCTCGCGCCTGCGCGATCCCGGTCGGCCGGCCCGGGTCACCGACATCGCGGCGACCGTGGCGGCGCTCAGCGGGGCCGACTCGACCGGCCTCGCCGGCGAGCCTCTGTTGGAGCGGTGAGGACGGGGACACCCCGTCCCCGTCCTGCAAGCGCCCCTGCCGCGATGGCGAGCTGGGAGGTGAGGACGAGGGCGCCGGGCGCGAGGCCCGAAGCGAAGCCGGTGGTGAGCAGCCTTATGTAGAAGCTGGGGGAGCCGAGGCGGCGGGATGGGTCGGTGGCGCGGAATTGGGCGGCGCCCTGGCCGTAGCGGTACTGCTGGCGGAGGAAGGAGCGGGTCGTCAGGTCGGGGCGGTGGGTCACTACGGCGGTCGGGACGAAGCGGGGGGCCGCGCCGCGCGCCGCCGTCCTCGCTGCCCAGTCGCGGTCCTCGCCGGCGGCGGCGGGGAAGGACTCGTCGAAGGGGAGGGCCGTGAGGAGCTGGCGAGAGCAGGCGAGGTTGCAGGTTGGGGCGAAGCCGGGGGAGGGCGAGCCGGGCGCGCTCGCTTCGCGCTGGAGGTGGTTCGCGATCGTCTGCCAGGCCCGATCGGCCGCGCTCGCATCCCCCGCGACGATCGTCCTGCCCGCCGCGCACTCGACCTCGCCGCGCATCACCGGCCCCGCCAGCGCTTCGACCCAGCCCGTCTCCGCCTCACAGTCGTCGTCGGTGAAGCACACGACCTCACCGCTCGCCGCGGCAGCCCCCGCGTTCCGCGCCGCCGCCGGCCCCCGCCCCTCCAACCGCACCAGCTTAGCCCCAGCATCCCGAGCGATCTCAGCCACCAGCTCCGCGTCAGCCGACCCGTCATCGACCACGACGATCTCGGCACCCTGGCCCCGAAGCGAGCCAAGGCATCTCCCCAGCTTCTCGGGCCGATCTCTGGTGGGCACGACGACTGAGACCGTCATTTCGTCAACCTAATCCGTATCTCCGGCGGGTGGCGTCGTAGGGGGAACCGCCCCTGAGGACGCTTCAGCGACCGGAAGGGGCGGTGGGTCCCCTGCGGCGACAGGACCCGCCGCGCACGCGCATGGTCCCGCCGTCCCCGACTCCTAGAATCGACAAAGTGCGCGTCCTCCTAACCAACGACGACGGAATCAGCGCCCCCGGCCTGCAGGCCGCCCGCCGCGCCCTGCGTGAGGTGGACGGCGTCGAGGTCGACGTGATCGCCCCGGACTCCAACCGCAGCGCCACCGCCCGCAGCATCACGACCCGCTCCCCCCTCACCGTCGAGGAGGTCGAGTTCGGCGACGGCGACCGCGGCTTCGCCACCGACGGCACGCCGGTCGACTGCGTCCGCTTCGCCGAGCTGGGCCTGGTCGGCCACCGCCCGGACCTGATCGTCTCCGGCATCAACCACGGCGCCAACCTCGGCGACGACATCACCTACTCGGGGACGGTCGCCGCCGCCTTCGAGGGCATCGTGCTCGGCATCCCCGCGGTCGCTATCTCCCAGCAGTCCTCCGGCGGCGGCATGGGCTACGTGAGCGGCCAGTTCGACTTCGGCTTCGCGGCGGCGTTCGCCGCCCAGCTGGTCGCCAAGCTCCTCGCCGAGCCGATGCCGCCGGAGACGCTGGTCAACGTCAACTGCCCCGCCGGCGAGCCGTGCGGCGTCGAGGTCACCAAGCTCGGCAAACGCCTCTACAACGACGAACTGAAGCTGGTCTCCGAAGACGAGGACGGGCGCCGCCACTACGAGATCTACGGCTGGCAGCCCGGTTTCGAGGAGCTGGACGGGACCGACCTGATGGCCGTCTCGCAGGGGCGGATCGCGGTGACGCCGATCCATTTCGACCTCACCGACCACGGCGGTCTCGAGCGGCTGCGGGACTGGGGCTTCGACGCGATGCTGGCCGCCTGCGCCCCTTCCTCGGTGTGAGCGCCGCCGACGTCGAGCGCCGCGCCGCCGAGCTGCGGCGCGAGCTGGAGCACCACAACCACCGCTACTACGTCCTCGACGATCCCGAGATCGGCGACGACGAATACGACGCGCTGCTCGACGAGCTGCGGGCGATCGAGGCCGACCACCCCGAGCTGCGCACGCCCGACTCGCCGACGCAGCGGGTCGGTGCGCCGCCGCTCGACCGCTTCGACCAGGTCGAGCACGCCGAGCCA
>DASWMG010000300.1:0-8627 GCA_036399875.1 Solirubrobacterales bacterium | reverse complement strand
TTCGGCGGGGCCGATCTGCACCCCGGCAGCGGTGGCTTCCCCCGTCCTGAAGCCGGGCCGCTGCTGTTCACGCCCCGAGAGGACACCGGCGGGCTGGTCTCAGTCCCGCTCGAGGATTCCGACCGCCTCTGCGGCCGGCCGTGGGACTGGATCGAGGCCGTCGAAGGGAGCTAGTGCTGCGGGCGCCGCTCCTCCGTCCCGAGCGCCTTGTCGCCTGAGTCGGCCTGGCGCCGCGCCTCCTCGATCGCCCGCTCCTGGGCCAGCCGCGTTATCTGCGCGGCTTGGCGCGACATGATCACGCTGAAGTTGAGGGCCAGCCCGAGCAGCAGCAGCAGGATGATCGAGAAGAGCGCGACGTTGGTGTCGCGCACGCCCATCAGGTCGGCGACGACGCCAAGCAGGCCCGGGAAGGCGGCCCCGGCCAGCATGCCTAGCCCAGCGACGAACCAGACGACGCTGTAGCGCTCCTGGAGGCGGTCGCGCCGGATCAGCTCGAGGATCATCGCCATGAAGATCAGCGCGATCGCCGCCGCCAGGATCCGCGTCTGCGAGGTGAGCTGGACCTTCGGCTCGGCCGCCGCGGCGGCAAGCAGCGCGGTCAC
This sequence comes from Solirubrobacterales bacterium, assembly GCA_036399875.1. Lineage (GTDB taxonomy): Bacteria > Actinomycetota > Thermoleophilia > Solirubrobacterales > 70-9 > VRUE01. The sequence continues at coordinate 8,025 of DASWMG010000300.1, read as the reverse complement.
CGCGGCGCCTCCGATCTCGAGGACGCGCTCAACGCTCCGCCTCCACCCGGCGCGGCCGGAACTGCCCGACCAGCAGCACGATCATCCCCTTGAAGATGAAGAAGGCTGACTTGAGCGGCGTCAGGAAGGAGTGGCCGCCGGCTCGCTCGAGCATCCGCACGGGGACCTCCTCGACGCGCAGGCCCTGGCGCACCGCCAGTTGCAGCGACTCGATCTCGGCGAAGTCGGGCGAGTAGCTCTCGCTGAAGAGGGACATCACGCGCCGGTTGGCGGCCCGCATGCCGCTGGTCGTATCGGTGAAGCGCTGCCGCGTCGCCAGGGTCAGGAAGAAGCGAAAGACGCTGATCCCGATCCGCCGCGAGAGGGTGGGCCGGTAGTCGGCGCCCTCGCCCGGCCCCTCGCCGGTCGTGTCCAGCCGCGCCGCCGGATCGCGGTAGCGGGAGCCGATCACCAGGTCGGCGCGGTCGGAGTAGACCTCCTCCAGCAGCCGCTCGACCTCGGCGGGCGGGTGCTGGCCGTCGGCGTCGAGATGGGCGCAGAAGTCATAGCCGCCCCGCAGCGCGTAGAGGTAGCCCGTCTGCAGAGCCGCCCCGAGGCCCTGGTTGAAGGGCAGCGAGGCGACGATCGCTCCGGCCTCCCGAGCCCGCGCCGCGGTCGCGTCGGTCGAGCCGTCGTCGACGACGAGTACGTCGGCCTCGGGCAGGCGCTCGCGCACATCGGCGATCACGTCGCCGACCGAAGCCGCCTCGTTCCAGGCCGGAATGAAGACGAGGGTGCGCACCGCCGCGATTCTCCCACGCGGCCCGGGCGGCATTGTGTTAGTAAATGCTAATGACCCGAGTAGGCATGCGCCTCTGGCTCGCCGCCGCCTTCGCGGCCGTGACCCTGATCACGGCCAGCGTCGTCTACACCTTCGGCGACCGGCCCCGCGCCGTGCTCGGCGCGATCGCGCTCGGCGTCCTCGTCGGCTTCCTGATCGCGGTCGGCATCACCCACCGCGTCACCCGGCTCTCGCGCGCCGCCGGCCAGATGGCCGAAGGCTCCTTCGACGCGCCGCTCTCGACCGGCGGCCGCGACGAGATCGGCGACCTGGCGCGGGCGCTGGAGTCGATGCGCGCCTCGCTGCAGGAGAGCTTCGGCGTCCTCTCGTCCGATCGCAAAAAGCTGAAAGCGATCTTCGACGGCCTCACCGACGCGGTGCTCGTCGTCGACGAGGACGGCAACTGCCGTTTCTCCAACCGGGCCGCCGCGAAGCTGCTCGCCGACGACGGGCGGCCGCCCGAAGCGATGCGCTTCCACCTCAGGCGCGCCGCCGACCTCGGCTTCGCCGCCCACCCGGCGCTGCGGATCGGCGACCGCGCCTACGCGATGTCGGCCCGCTCGCTGCCCGACGAGCGCGCCGTCCTCGTGGTCGCCCGCGACCGCACCGAAGAGATGCGGCGCGAGCTGGCCGAAGCCGACTTCATCTCCAACGCCGCGCACGAGCTGCGCAACCCGCTGGCCGGGATCTCGAGCGCGATCGAGGTCCTGCGCGAGGGCGCCAAGGAGGACCCCGAGGCGCTCGACCACTTCCTCGGCCGCCTCGCCGAGGACGCCGAGCGGATGAACCGGCTCACCCGCGCTCTGCTCACGCTCGCCCGGGTCGAGTCGATCGGGGCGGGGGAGACCGAGGTGGTCGACGTCGACGCCGCCGTCGCCGACACCGTCGCGGCGGTGGAGACGCCTTCGCACATCGAGCTCAGCGTCGACGTCGAGCCCGACCTCGCGGCCAGCGGCGACCCGACGCTGCTGCGCCAGGTGCTGGTCGGGTTGCTGACCAACGCCTTCAAGCACACGCCGCTGCCCGGCGCCGTTACGGTTCGCGCCCGCCGCGACGGCGAGAGGGAGGTGGTGCTGGAGGTGATCGATACCGGTCCAGGCATTCCGGAAGAGGAGATAGAGCGGGTCTTCGAGCGCTTCTACCGGCGAGACGAGTCGCGCAAGAGGGAGGGCTTCGGCCTCGGCTTGGCGATCGCGCAGCGCATGGTCGGGGTGATGGGTGGCGAGATCGGCGCCAACTCGGTCGAGGGGGAAGGCAGCACGTTCTGGGTCCGTCTCCCGGCCGCCGAGCCGAGTCCGACCCCGGTGGCGTGATGGAGGCGGGGACGAGATGAGCAGCGGCCGCATCCTCATCGCGGACGACGAGCCCTCGGTACGGGACTCGGTCGGCTACGCGCTGATCCAGGAGGGCTTCGAGGTGACCTCGGCGGCCGACGGCGAGGAAGCCTGCGAGATGGTCGGCGACGGCGTCCCCTACGACCTCCTAATCCTCGACATCATGATGCCCGGTCCGAGCGGCCTCGACATCTGCCGCGAAGTGCGCGGGCGCAGCGCCGTGCCGATCATCCTCTTGACCGCCAAAGACGCCGAGGTCGACAAGGTCGTCGGTCTCGAGGTCGGCGCCGACGACTACGTCACCAAGCCCTTCTCGGTCCGCGAGCTGCTCGGCCGCGTCCGCGCCCAACTGCGTCGCCGCGAGCTCGACCGCACCGCGCCGGCCGAGGCGGTCGTGATCGAATCGGGGCCGGTCGCGATCGACCTGGTCCGCCACCTCGCCACCGTGCACGGCGAGCTCGTCGCCCTCACCCGCTCCGAGTTCCAGCTCCTGCGCCTTCTGGTCGGCCGCCCCGGCGAGGTCTTCTCGCGCCGCAAGATCATGGAAGAGCTCTGGCAGAGCGAGTTCGACGGCGACGAGCGGGCCTGCGACGTCCATATCTCCAACCTGCGACAGAAGGTCGAGCGGGACCCGCAGAATCCCGGGCTCGTCGTCACCGTGCGCGGCTTCGGCTACAAGTTCGACCCGTCTTAGACCGCCGCGACCGCCACCTCTTCTGGAGGATTCGCCCGGCCCGCCGCTCCACTTGACGGCATAAACATCATCGTCTATCGTCTGGGCACTGGAAAATCCAGTGTCTAACGGGACTGTTCGGCGCTGGTGGAATGGGAAGCCTCGTTAGGGAGCCTTCAGCCGCAAAGGGAAGCGGCGGGCAGGGGCTCAGGGAAGGAGAAAGGTATTCATGGTGTCAGGACGACCCCGGAGGTCGACGGCCGAGCGGTACCGCAGTATCTGCGTCGCGCTCTTCGCTTGCTCTCTGCTCGCGCTTCTCTTCTCGCCCTCGGCGCCCGCCGCCACGACCACTGACCGGCCGCTCCTCTTCGACTTCGAGACGGGCTTGCAGAGCTCGCATGGGATCGCCGTCGATTATGAGAGCGGCGCCGTATACGTGACCGAACAGGAACCGACGCCGGGCGGGTCCAGCCTACTGCTCGCGAAATTCCACGCCGACGGCACGCCGTGGGAGTTCGGCGCCTCGGGAAGCAACACGCTGCCCGTTCACTCGCTTGGCTCCAGCGTCGCGGTTGACAACTCAGGGGGAGCAGGCCAGGGGAATGTCTACGTCGGCGAAGCGCAACGCACGATACCCGGTCAAAGCTCACAACCCCATCTCAACGCCTTCGACGAGAACGGCACCCTCCTGTGGAGCCTGGCCGTAGCGGAAACGCTGTACGACGTAGCGGTTGATCAGGACGGCCACGTGTGGACCTTCTCCTACGGCGGGACGCACGCCCGAGAGTACGACCCCAGCAGCGACCCTCCGGTTGAATTGAGCTCCTACGAAGTGGGCTCCGTTTTCTACGGGGACGTGGACGCCTCCGAGAACCTCTTCCTCGGTCAGCCGCTCGAACTGACGAAATGGGTTGGCGGCGCCTTCGACTCGACCATCGACTCGGATGCGCGCGAAGTCTCCGTCGATCAGTCCAGCGTGAGCGGACACATCTTCACGAGCGTCTTCACCAGCTTCTCCGAGTTCGACACCAGCGGCACCGAGGTCGACACCTATGGCTCGGAGCTCCTGTCGGGAGTCGAAGTTCCGGCTGAACAAAGGGCCATCGCGTACAACCCGACTCTCGACCGCCTCTACATGCTGGTCGGACGGGCCTCGACCCAGGAAAGCGACTTTCCGTTGGCGGCGCCCACCGTTCTCGTCTTCGGCTCGCGGCGGACGGGAACGGTCCCGGACGTCGGGATCGACGCCCCCTCGAGCGTTGGGGTTAGCAGCGCCAGCTTCAGCGGCACGGTCAACCCGCAGGGCAGCGCCAGCGAGTGGTACTTCGAGTGGAAGCTGGAAGGCTCGCCCTGGGTGGCCGCCGAATCCTCGCCGCCCCAGGCTCTGGCAGGCGACACCGCCGACCACGCGGTCGGGTTCGCCACCAACACGCTGCGCGGCAACACCAACTACGAGGTGCGGCTGGTCGCGGTGAACACCGCCAACGACCTCAGGTCATTCTCCAGCGCCGAGTCGTTCACGACGGCCACCGCAGCGGCGCCGCCGACCGTGACGATCGACCCCGCGGCCGACGTCACCACGGATAGCGCCAAGATCAGCGGCACGGTCGATCCGGAAGGCGACACGGCCGGCTGGCGGCTTCAGGTCAGCACCGACCCGACCTGCGGCGGGGGCTTCGAGGATCGGCCGTTGGAGCGGATCGGCGTCGGGACGACGAGCGCCGAACCCGTCGAGGAAACGCTGACCGGCCTGCTGCCGAGCGAACACTACTGCGTGCGGATCGCCGCCACCAACAGCGCTGGCACGACCACCTCTAGCGTCGTCGAGTTCACCACCGATCCGATCGCGGCCGTCGGCCTGGAAGCGATCGGGGTGGCGCCGCGGAGCGACACCAGCGCACGCCTCAACGCCAGGGTGAATCCGAATGGCGAGGACCTCACCTACCGCTTCCAGTACAGCTCCGACGGGGGCGGGAGCTGGCAGACCCTCCCGGACCTGGTCGAGGAGAGCGGGGCTCGCTCGGAGATCGTCATCTCCCAGAAGGTCTCCGGCCTGCAGCCTGACACGACCTACCTCTTCAAGGTCAGCGCCGAGAACCCGGTGGGCGGCAGCCAGAGCGAGGAGCGCTCCTTCACCACCCGCACGACGGAGGAAGTGACCCTGCCGCCGCGTGGCTACGAGCTGGTCAACACCCCCGACAAGGGCAACCAGCACGTACAGATGGCCCGTTCGGCGATGCGCCAGGGGTCCATCTCGGCGGACGGCGGGAAGGTCCTGTGGGAAGTCCTCGGGGGCGCGCCCGGAGGCTTCAACGGCGCCGGGAACCTGTTCCTGGCCGAACGCACGGCGTCCGGCTGGAAATCTCGGAGCCTGGCTCCGCCGGCGTCCGAGCAGGTTGGGGAAGGCACCCACAGGTACCGCCTCGCCATTCGCAGCGAGGACATGTCGCGCTTCGTGCTTACCGCGGCGAAGTCGTCCATCGAAGGGCTCAGCACCCCCCCCGACACCACCTATGTGCGGCTCGACGCTCACCAGAATCAGGATGTCCTCGGCCGCTTCGACGATGACCTCGTCATCCATGGGGTCGACGCTACCGCCGACGGATCTCACGTGGTGACCGTGAACGCGAAGATCACCGGCCAGGTCGTCGATGTCGGCTCCGGCACGCCGGAGGTGCTCAGCATCATGCCGGACGGCGCCGAGGCGACCTGTGGGGTGGACAGCGGATCGGGCTTCGGCGGCACCGGCTCCTTCCTCGGTGGCGGCATGACGAACCAATGGCGTGCGGGCTACCACATGATCGCGACCACCGATGCCTCGATCGTCTACTTCCAGACGCATCCGAACGGCAGCGACTGCTCGGGTTCGCGGAGCCTCTACGTACGCGATCGGACCAGCGAAGAGACGACGCTGATCGCATCTCCCGACGAGCTCACCGACGGCGAACCCGAATTCATCCGGGCCACGCCGAACGGGCAACACGCGTACTTCACGAGCAAGGCCTCGCTCGATCCTTCCGACGGCGGCCTCGATTGGGACATCTACCGCTGGGACCACGCGAGCAAGGAGTCGACTTGCCTCACGTGCATGGTGCCCGCCGCCAACGTGTTTGGCAACGTCCTGATCTCGGACGATTTCTCGCGGATCTACTTCGGCTCGTTGTCCACTCTGATCCCCGGAAAGGGAGGCCTGTACGTCCTGAGCGAAGGTGAGCTGCGGCCCGGGCCCTCGGCGCCGGCGGATTTGAGAACCGCGCTCACCACCCCCGACGGCGGCGTCCTCGTCTTCTCCGCCGAGGCCTCGCCAGCGGTCACCAGCGATGAGACGGCACCTGTGTGCAAGTCGAACTCCGAAGAAACTCCAACTGGATGCGTGCAGCTCTATCGGTTCGAACTGGAGGAAGAATCGGTCGAGTGCCTCTCCTGCGACAGGAACGGCCTCACTACCTGGAAGGGATTTTTCAACTCATTCGGTTCGCCTTTCCCGAATGTGGACATGTCCGCCGACGGGAGCGTCGTCGCCCTCGCGACGCGAGAGGCCCTGTTGCCGAACGACATCAACGGCAGGACCGACGTCTACGAGTGGCGCAACGGATCGCTGCGCCTGATAACCGACGGCGAGACCGAATTCGCCGATTTCGGTCTCGCCGTGCCCACCGTCAGGGGGGTCAGCGCCGACGGAGGCACGATCCTCTACGCGGCCCCCGAACCGGGCCTGACCGGTTACGAGCGTGACGGCCTTGGCAATCTCTACGCGGCGCGGGTCGGCGGCGGCTTCCCCCGTCCGGCCACCCCGGTCCATTGCTCGGAGGATGCGTGTCAGGGACCGCTCGCGCCGCCGCCCCCGGAGCGAGCGCCCGGCAGTTCCTCGTCGCAGAGCCGGGGCAACCTGACGTCGAAGGGGAAGAAACGGCGGGTCTGCCGAAAACGATCCACGCGCGGTAAAGGCCAGCGGGTCCGAAAGCAGGCGCACTGCTCGAAGAGGAAGGGACGAGGCAGCCATCGCCGGGGGCCGGCCAGCAATCGCAACGGAAGGGGAAGCAAGTGAGGCGGCGCGAGACCACGACTCCGAAGAGCACGATCATGCCAGCAGCCGCTGCACACGTCCGACGCCGCTTGGCGATCCTTCTATCAGCCGTCACTGCGCTGGTGGCGCTCGCGGCAGTCGCGCCCGCCGGGGCAATGGCGGGACCCCTCTACGTCGTCAAAGGCACCTGGGGGCCCACCAACTTGGTCCCGGGCGGTGACGCTCAGTTCACCGTTCAGGCACGCAACGTCGGCGACGCGATGTCGACGGAACCGGTCGTCGTCTCGGACCAGCTGCCCGACGGCGCCATAGTGACGGGGATCCACTACAAATTCGACTCGCTCGACCTGGCCAACTTCGGCTGGTGCAGCGGGGTCGGCACCGACACCGCGAGCTGCGAAATCCCCGAATCGCCGATCCTTGCGTTCCTGACCAGGCCGCGCAGCGACGCAGCCGATCGGCCGACCGGCTACCTGCCGGTGATGTTCGTGGAAGCGACCGTCGAACCGGATGCCAGCGGTGTGGGAGTCAACACGGCGAGCGTCTCCGAAGGCGGCGTCCAGCACGGGGTGGACGTCGAAACGGTCCCATTCAGCGCCGCGCCCACGACCTTCGGCATCGTCTCCGGAAGCTTCGAGGCGGACGTCTTCGAGGCCAAATATCCGGCCGGCGCCCCCTCTCGCATCGCCGGCGACCACCCCTACGAGCAGCGGGTGAGCTTCGACCTCAAGGCGAGGATCGACACCAGTTCTAGAGACGGGACCCGCGAAACGCTCACCGTCGGCTCGGTGAAGACCGTCGAAGTCACTCTCCCCCGGGGCATGGTGGGGAACCCGGAGGCCCTGCCGAAGTGCGACCCGGAGGACTTCGCTGTCGCGGGGGCCTACAAAATGGGCTCCACCGCGTGCCCGCCGGAGACGCAGGTCGGCGTGATCGACCTGCAGCTGATCAACGGCGGCTACAACTTCGGCCGCGGCTCCTTCTTCAACCTCAACGAGAACCTGACGCGCGTCGCGCTCTACAACCTGGAGCCGCCGAAGGGCGTCGCGGCGGACTTCGGCTTCAACGCCGGCCAGGTCGTCCAGGCCCATATCTATCCGGAAGTCGACCCCGCGCAGAACTACGCGATCAAGACCGTGACGCCGAACATCTCCAGCGTATTGACGCTGAG
>DASWMG010000299.1:0-3722 GCA_036399875.1 Solirubrobacterales bacterium | reverse complement strand
AGGTCATGCAGGCCGTCGCGCGCAAGTACGGCCTGGTCTGCCTGCTGCACGAGAAGCCGTTCGCCGGTGTGAACGGCTCGGGCAAGCACAACAACTGGTCGATGGGCACCGACACGGGCGCGAACCTGCTCGAGCCGGGCGACACGCCGTCGGAGAACCTGTCGTTCCTGTTCTTCTGCTCGGCGGTCATCGCGGCCGTCAACAAGCACCAGGCCCTGCTGCGCGCGTCGGTCGCGAACATCGGCCAGGACCATCGGCTCGGCGCCAACGAGGCGCCGCCGGCGATCATCTCGATCTTCCTCGGCGCCGAGCTCTCGAAGGTCTTCGAGGCGATCTCGACCGGCGAAGGCGACCCCAACACGCCGGCCTCGTTCCTGGAGCTCGGCGCGACGGTGCTGCCGGCGCTGCCGATGCACGGCGGCGACCGCAACCGCACCTCGCCGTTCGCCTTCACCGGCAACAAATTCGAGTTCCGGGCGCTCGGCTCAAGCATGTCGCTCGCCTTCCCCAACACGGTGCTGAACACGATCGTCGCCGAGGCGATCGACGAGCTCGCCGACCAGTTGGAGGCGAGGACGAGCGGTGGCATGGACACGGCCCAGGCCGTGATCGAGACGGTGAAGGAGAGCTACACGGCCAACAAGGCGGTCATCTTCGACGGCGACAACTACTCGGAGGAGTGGCACGCCGAGGCCGAGCAGCGCGGCTTGAAAAACCTGAAGACGACGCCGGACGCCCTGCCGGAAGTGATCTCCAGCCAGTCCGTCGCGGCCTTCGAGCGCTACGACGTGCTCTCGAAGCGGGAGCTGGAGTCGCGCTACGAGGTCTGGATCGAGCAGTACTTCATCCGCGCCAACATCGAGGCGGAGACCGCCTTCTCGATCGCCAAGACGATGATCCTGCCGGCCGCCCTGCGCTACCTGGCGCTGATCGGCGAGTCGGGCGTCTCCTCGGTCGAGAACCAGGTCCGCGGCCTGGTCGACGACCTGGTCGCCGCGCTCGGCGAACTGGAGTCGGCCAACGCCGACCCCGGCCTGGAGGGCATGGAGCTGGCGGTCCACGCCCGCGACAAGCAGCTCGGCGCGATGGCGAGGGTCCGCGAGGCCGCCGACAAGCTCGAGCGCGTCGTCCCCGACGACATGTGGCCGCTCCCCAAGTACGAGGAGATGCTCTTCATCAAGTAGGGCCGGTGCCCCGCGTCGTCAGGCGCGGGGCAGCACCCGCATCTCGAGCCCGCCCTTCGGCGAGAGGGTCGGCATCTGGCGTACGGTCACGGTGCGACCGGGCAGCGCGCCGAGGCGCAGGTTCTGAAGCAGCATGGTCGCGACCAGCTTCACCTCGGTCTGGCCGAAGCGCTTGCCGATGCAGATCCGCTGGCCGCCGCCGAAGGGCACGTAGGCGCCGCGCGGCAGCGCCGCCTTGCGCTCGCGCGTGAAGCGCTCGGGGATGAAGGCCTCGGGGTCCGGGAAGACCTCGGGCAGCCGGTGGCTGGCCCAGGAGCAGTAGTTGACGTAGGCACCCTTGGGCACCGTGTAGCCGCCGAACTCGAACTCGCGGACGGCGCGGCGCGGGCCGATCCAGGCGGGCGGGTAGAGCCGCAGCACCTCGTCGAGGACCATGTCGAGGTAGGGCATCTCGCGCTCCAGCGCCTCCACCGTGGGCGGCTCGCCGCCGAGGACGCGGTCCTGCTCCTCGCGCAGCCGCTCGGCCACGTCGGGATGGCGGGCGAGCTCGTGCATCATGAAGGTGAGGGTCGAGGTGGCGGTGTCGTGCCCGGCGAACATCAGCGTCATCACCTGGTCGCGCACCTCCTTGTCGGTGAACGCCTCGCCTTCCTCTCCGCGCGCCGCCAGCAGCAGGCTGAGGATGTCGCGCCCGCCCATGTCGTCCTCTGCCCGGCGACGGACGATCTCGCCGTAGACGATCTCGTCGAGGATGCGGCGCGAGTGGACCAGCTTGCGCCAGGGCGAGCCGGGGCCGCGAAGGAAGCGGAGCGCGTATTCGGTCCCGTAAAACTCGAGCGCCCGCTCGAAGTGCTCCGCCGCCGCGGCTCCTTTGTCGGCCTCGTCGGGGTCGAGGCCGAGCAGCGCCCGCATCGCGATCCGCATCGCCAGGCTGCGCATCCACTCGTAGACGTCGGCGACCTCGCCGCGCGGCAGGGCAGCGACGGCCGTCGTCGCCTCGGTCGCCATCGCCCCGACGATCGCCTCGAGCTGTCTGCGGTGGAAGGCGGGCAGCATGATCGCGCGAGCGCGGTCGTGGTAGTCGCCGTCGATCGTCAGCAGGCCGTCTCCGAGCAGCGGGATCAGGTCGCCGAAGCTGCCCTCGCGCCAGTGGAAGCACTCCGGATGGGCGACGGTGACGAAGTGGTTCGCCTCGGGGCCGAGCATGAAGACGGCGCGGGTGTGGAGTATCCGCATCGTGAAGATCGGCCCGTACGCTTCGTAGGCGCCCAGCAACAGCGGCAGCGGGTCGTGCGCGATCTGGTGGGTGCGGCGCAGGCTGAAGCCGGTCAGCCCAGGTGGGTATCCGCCGCGGGTCCGCCACTCCGAGACCGCGTCGTCGGCGAGCCGGCGCATTGGGTTTTCGGAGATCGGCCGCGGCTTGGGCGGCGCCCCCGGGGCCACTACGGGCATCGGATCTCCCCGGCGGCGGTCATCGGCTCATCCTAGTTGGCCAGCCGGCCAAATTGCCATTGGCGCCTTTGTCCCCCTATAGCGACACAAAGGCGCCAACGGTTATCGCGTCGCCGCCAGTTGGCCGCAGGCGGCCTCGATGTCGCGCCCCCGGGTGAGGCGCACGGTGACCGGAACGCGGTGCTCGGCGAGGATGGCCCGGAAGCGCTCGATCCGCTCCGGCGAGGAACCGTCGTAGGCGCCGGTCGGGTTGTAGGGGATCAGGTTGACCTTGTAGCCGCGCGGGTCGAGCAGCGCGGCGAGCTCGCGGGCATGCTCGGGCTGGTCGTTGAGGCCGTCGAGCATCACGTACTCGACGAAGACCCGGCGGCGGCGGCGCGCCCGGTAGCGCTCGCAGGCGGCGAGCACGTCAGCAAGCGGGTAGCGGTCGTTGACCGGCATTAGCCGTGAACGCAGCTCGTTGTTGGGAGCGTGCAGCGAGAGGGCGAGGGCGACCGGCATCTCGCACTCGGCAAGCCGGTCGATCCCGGGCACCCAGCCGACCGTCGAGATCGCCGTGCGGCGGTGGGTGACGCCGAGGTCTGGCAGCCGCTCGCAGGCGGCGAGCACCTCGTCGATGTTCATCGTCGGCTCCCCCATCCCCATGAAGACGACGTGGTCGATCGGTTCGAGCCGGCGGAAATGAAGGGCCTGGTCGAGGATCTCGTCGGCGCTGAGGTTGCGGCCGAACTTCATCTGCCCGGTCGCGCAGAAGGTGCAGGTGAGCGGGCAGCCGGACTGGGAGGAGAGGCAGACCGAGCGGCGCCCGTCGCGGTAGCGCATCAGGACGGCCTCGATTGGCCGCCCATCGGCGGTCTCGAAGAGCGCCTTGACGGTGCCGTCGTCGGACTTCGCCTCGGCGCGCACCGAGAGGGTCGAGAGCGGCAGCTCGGCGGCGAGCCGCTCGCGCAGCGCCGCCGGCAGGTTGGTCATCTCCTCGTAGCCGCGGGCGCCGCGCGCCACCCACTCCCAGATCTGGGCGGCGCGGTAAGAGGGCTCGCCGGCGGCGGCGAGGATCTGATCGAGCCGGGCGCGGTCCACCGCCCG
>DASWMG010000298.1:0-4322 GCA_036399875.1 Solirubrobacterales bacterium | reverse complement strand
GTTGGAGAAGACCCTCACCTCGACGTTGCCGAGCTCGGCGGTTGCCTCTTCGATGAAGGCCTGGCGCTCCTCGGCGGTGAAGAGCGTCTTCTGCTTGCGCAGCGGGTTGTTGACGACGCCGACGATCACCCGGTCGAAAGCGGAGGAGGCGCGGGCGATGATGTCGAGGTGCCCGTTGGTGACCGGGTCGTAGCTGCCCGGGCAGACGACCGTCCCGTTGCGCTCGGCCATCAGTCGTTTCCCGCCGCGGCGTAGAAGGAGACGTCGGTGCCGCCGTAGCGGCGCTGCCGCAGGCGCTCCAGCGAGGCGACCGCGAGCGGCCTGCCGGCGCCGCTCTCGACGACGAGGCGGCCACCCTGGTCGAGCAGCTCCGGAAGATGGTTTTCGAGTTCCCGCCCCACGCGGTCGGCGAGTCTATAAGGGGCGTCGAGGAAGACGAGGTCGAAGCGGGGCGCGTCCGTCCTGGTCGCGTTCGCGACCCAGCGGCCGGCGTCGGCGCGGATCAGCTCGGCCCGCTCGCGGAGCCCGAGCCGCTCGACGTTGCCGAGCGCCGGCCGGGTGTCGCGGTCGACCAGCGTCGCCGCGGCGGCGCCGCGCGAGAGCGCCTCGATCGCCAGCGCGCCGGTGCCGCAGTAGAGGTCGAGGACGCGGGCGCCGGCGACGTCGCCGAGAGCGGAGAAGATCGCCTCCCGGACGCGGTCGGTCGTCGGCCGCACCTTCCAGCCGCGTGGGGCGACCAGGCGGTGGCCTTTGAGCTCTCCGGCGATGATGCGCACCTCACAGTGGTATCGGGTCGGCGGCGGCGACGCCGAAGCGACGGCGCGCCGCCTCGAGCAGCGGCCCGAGCTCGGGCGCATCCAGGGACCCGTGCTCGCGTAGCAGCGCGACGACCTCCTCGCGGGCCGCGATCAGCGCCGCGCTGTCCTCGGGCAGCTCGGCGACGGCGAAGCGCGGCAGGCCGTGCTGGCGCGTGCCGAGCACCTCGCCCCCGCCCCGCAGCGAGAGGTCGACCTCGGCCAGCTCGAAGCCGTCGCCCGAGCGGGCGACGGCGCCCAGGCGGCGGCGAGCCATCTCCCCCGCTTCGTCGGCGAAGAGCAGGCAGTAGGAGCCGTGCTCGCCGCGGCCGACCCGCCCGCGCAGCTGGTGGAGCTGGGAAACGCCGTAGCGCTCTGCGCTCTCGATCACGATCACGGTCGCGTTCGGCACGTCGATGCCGACCTCGATCACCGTCGTGGCGACGAGCACGTCGAGGGCGCCGCTCGCGAACGCCTCCATCGCCTCGGCCTTGCGCGCCGAGGGCATCTGCCCATGGATGACGCCGACCGCGAAGCCGGCCAGCTCGCCCTTCGATAGCCGCGCCGCCTCGACCTCGGCTGCCTTGCCCTGCATCTTCTCGGACTCCTCGACCAACGGGCAGACGACGTAGGCCTGGCGGCCGGCCCGCAACTCGGCGCGCAGGAGCTCGTAGGCGGCGGCACGGTCGTCGGGCTCGACCACCTGGGTCTCGATCGGCTGGCGGCCCGCCGGCAGCTCGCGCAGAGCCGTCGTGTCGAGGTCGCCGTAGGCGGTCAGCGAGAGGGTCCGAGGGATCGGCGTCGCGGTCATGTGGAGGACGTGCGGCGCCATCCCCTCCACCCCCTTCGCGTCGAGGGCGCGTCGCTGCTCGACGCCGAAGCGGTGCTGCTCGTCGACGACGCAGACTCCGAGCCGGGCGAACTCGACGGTCGGCTCGATCAGCGCGTGGGTGCCCAAGATGAGTCCCAACTCGCCTGAGGCGAGTTGGTTCAGGGCTCTCTGGCGGACCGAAGCTGGCGTGGCGCCGGTGAGGAGCGCGAAGGGCGTCGCCTCGGCCGCGAGCAGCTTTCCCAGCGTCGCGGCGTGCTGCTCGGCCAGCGTCTCCGTCGGCGCCATCAGCGCCGCCTGGAAGCCGGCTTCGAGCGCCCGCAGCATCGCGTACACCGCGACCACCGTCTTGCCCGACCCCACCTCGCCCATCAGCAGCCGCTGCATCGGCGCGCCGGAGTCCAAATCGCGATCAATCTCCTGGAACGCGTTCCGCTGGTCCCAAGTCGGCTCGAAGGGCAGCGATTCGAGCCAGCGCTTTACCTGTTCGCCAGGCTCCCCCAGCCGCGGCGCTGGACGCGCCGCCCGGTGACTGCGCTTCCGCGCCGCCAAAACCGCCTGGTAGAGGAACAGCTCTTCGAAGATCAGCCGCCGTCGCGCTTCTTCGACGTCCTCCGGAGTCTCCGGAAAGTGAATCGCCGTCAGCGCCTCCCCCACACCGGCGAGCCCGTGCCCCGCCCGAATCTTCGCCGGCAATGCCTCGATCGCGTTCGGCGCCCACGGAATGGCTTGCTCCACCCACTGGCGGATCTTCTGTGCTTTCAGCTGCTCGGTCGCTGGGTGAACGGGGACCAAGCGCTCGGCCGCGGGTCCTGTCGCCGCAGGGGACCCACCACCCCCTGCGGTCGCTAAAGCGTCCTCGGGGGTGGTCCCCCCTACGACGCCACCCGCGGACGGCAGGATCTCGTACTCCGAGACGCGGAAGCCTCGTTTGTCCCGGGAGCCCGTCAGCAGGACAAGCGTGCCCTTGGGGAGCTTGCGCGAGACCCAGGGTTGGTTGAACCAGGTGGCGCGAACGGAACCAGAGGCGTCGCCGACTTTGACGGTGAGGATGCTCAGGCTGCCGCGTCGGAACGGGCGTCCCGGGTCGGCCAGCACCTCGACCCGAATAGTCGCCTGCTTCCCAAGCTCAAGATCGGATACCGAGACGACAGTGAGGTCCCGGTGCTTGTGCGGGACGCGGTAGAGGAGGTCCCCGATCGTAGCGATGCCGGCTTCGGCGGCGGCCTCGGCGAGGCTGGGGCCGACGCCCTTCAGCGCTTTGAGCGAAGCCTCCAGCACGCTCGGGCGCGGCCAATGAACGGGGGCCTCGCGCAGCTGCTCGGGGGTCAGCTCCTGGTCGCCGGCAAATGCTCGCACGTACGAGTTACTGCGCCGCCAGCAGCCACCACCAGCTCGGCTGGCCGCCCTCGTGTGCCTCGACCTCGACGCCGTCGGGGACGTGCGTGTCGATCCCGTCGAGCGGGATCGGCGCCTCGGCGCCGGCAAGGACCGTGACGATCTCCGCATCCTCCGCGAGCCGCTCCAGCGTCGCGGCCAGCGTCGAGCCCGCCCCGCCCCAGGCGACTATCTCCTCGCCGGCGAAGCCGACCGCGTCGCCTTTGCGGAAGCGCCCTTGGGCGTCGTCGCGGGCGGCCGGCGCAACGCCGCCGCAGGCGATGCCCGCGAGCGCCGCCTCCAGTCGCTCGGCGTTCTCATCGAGCGAGGCGTCCGGGTCGAGTTCGACCAGGGCGAGCAGGCCGGCCTGTTGCGCTGTTGCCGGCACCACGCGGGCCGGCTTCTCCGACAGCTCGCAGGCGCGCTCGGCGGCCATGATCACGTTCTTGGAGCTGGGCAGCACCAGCACCTCCTCCGCCTCGACCTCGTGGATGCCGGCGAGCAGCTCGTAGGTGGAGGGGTTGAGCGTCTCGCCCCCGTCGACGACGTGGGCGCCGAGCTCGGTGAAGAGCCGTGCCAGCCCATCGCCGGCCGCAACGGCCAGCGCACCCGTGCGACCGCTCTCCAGCCGGGCGCGGCGTGCCGCCACCTGCTCGCGCATGTCGGCGACGTCGAGGTTGGTCACCTCGCCCGTGCCCTCGAAGAGGGCCACCGCCGCCTCGGGCTCATCGGTGTGGACGTGGACCTTGAGCGTCGCCTCGTCGCCGACGACGAGGACCGAGTCGCCCAGACCCTCCAGCCGGGGCAGGAAGTCGCGCGAGCGCAGCCCCTTGCCGGAGACGATGAAGTTGGTGCAGTAGCGGTAGCGGCTGTCCTCGTGATGAGGCCGGCTCACCCGCGGCGGCTCGTGGTGGGTCACCTGCGGCGAGTCGCCGTTGCCGCCGCGCAGGCCGGCGACGACGCCGGCCAGGATCAGGACGAGCCCGTAGCCGCCCGCATCGACGACCCCGGACTCGCGCAGCACCTCAAGCTGCTCGGGCGTGCGCTCGACCGCGCGCTGGCCGTCGGCGATCGCCCGCTCCAGCACCTCGGCGAGCACTTCGTCCTGGCGCTCGTCGCTGACCCCCTTGTCGAGGCGCTGCTTCTCGGCGTCGAGGTGGGCGAGCTGGCGGGCGATCGAGTGGGCCATCTCACGAAAGACGGTCAGCATCGTGCCCTCGGCCGGCTCGCGGACCGAGTCGTAGGCGGCGTCGGCCGCACTGGCAAAGGCCGAAGCGACGAGGACGGGATCGATCAGCTCGCCCGGCCGGCTCGCCAGCTCC
>DASWMG010000297.1:0-4678 GCA_036399875.1 Solirubrobacterales bacterium | reverse complement strand
CGTCCGCTGAGGCGCCGTTCTCGGCCCCAGCCTCCGAGCCGTCGCTCGACTCCACGACCAGGGCGACCGCGCTGACGCAGTCGTCGTCCTTGACGTTCATCACCTTGACGCCCTGGGTCGGGCGGCCCATGCGCGAAATGCCGCTGACGGCCGTGCGCTGCACCATGCCGTTCTGGGAGATGAAGAGCAGGTCCTGGTGCTCGCGGACGATCAGGGCGCCGGCGAGGCCTCCCTTCTTCTCGGTCAGCTTCGCGGTCAGTACGCCCTTGGTGCCGCGGCCCTTGACCGGGTACTCGGCGATCGAGGTGCGCTTGCCGTAGCCGTTGTCGGTGACGACGAACAGCTCGCTGTCGTTGTGGGCGATGTCCATCGTCAGCACCCGGTTGTCCTTGCCGGCAACGTTCATCCCTTTGACGCCGCTGGTGTCGCGGCCCGTCGCCCGCACCGCGGCCTCGGAGAAGCGCGACGCGTGGCCGGAGTGGGAGACCATCAGGATATCGTCTTCGCCCGAGGTCAGCCGCACCTGGACCAGCTCGTCGCCGTCGCGCACCTTGATCGCGATGATCCCGTCGGCGCGGATCGGCGTGTTGTAGGCGAGAAACTCGGTCTTCTTGATCATCCCCTTGGCGGTCGCGAAGGCCAGGTACTTCTCCTCTTTGAAGTCGCGGGTCGGGATCACCGCCATCACCCGCTCGCCGTCGCGCAGCGGCAGCAGGTTGACCAGGGCGCTCCCTTTCGCCGTGCGCGAGCCCTCCGGCAGCTCGTAGACCTTGAGCCGGTAGACCTTGCCGCGGTTGGTGAAGAAGAGCAGGTAGTCGTGGGTCGAGCAGATGTGGAGGTGGGCGATGTAATCGTCCTCTTTGAGGTTCATTCCCATCACGCCGACGCCGCCGCGGCGCTGCTGGCGGTAGGTCGCCAGCGGCAGGCGCTTGACGTAGCCCGAGGCGGTCAGCGAGATCACCATCTGCTGGTCGGCGATCATGTCCTCGATCCCGACGTCGCCCTCGAAGTGGGCGATTTCGGTGCGTCGCTCGTCGCCGTAGGAGCCGGCGATCTCGTTCAGCTCCTCCTTGACCAGCCCCAGCACCCTCGCCTCGTCGCCGAGGATCGCCCGCAGCTCGCCGATCCGCTCGAGCAGGTCGGCGTGCTCGGCCCGCACCTTGTCGGACTCGAGCGCGGTGAGGCGCTGCAACCGCATGTCGAGGATCGCCTGCGCCTGCTCGCGCGAAAGCTCGAAGGTGGAGATCAGCCCGTCGCGGGCCGCGTCGGGGTCGGCCGAGCCGCGGATCAGTTTGATCACCGCGTCGAGGTTGTCGAGCGCGATCAGCAGCCCCTCGAGGATGTGGGCCCGGGCCTCGGCTCGCCGCAGTTCGTACTGGGTGCGGCGGGTGACGACCTCGCGCTGGTGCTCGACGTAGTACTTGACCAGCTCCAGCAGGCTCAGCGTCCGCGGCACGCCGTCGACCAGCGCCACCATGTTGATGCCGAAGCTGTTCTGCATCGACGTTTTCTTGTAGAGGTTGTTGAGCACCACCTTGGCCGGGTGGCCGCCGCGCTTCAGCTCGATCACCAGCCGCATCCCCGCGCGGTCCGACTCGTCGCGCAGGTCGG
This sequence comes from Solirubrobacterales bacterium, assembly GCA_036399875.1. Lineage (GTDB taxonomy): Bacteria > Actinomycetota > Thermoleophilia > Solirubrobacterales > 70-9 > VRUE01. Next base: position 3,067 of record DASWMG010000297.1, on the reverse strand, counting down.
AGATGCCCTCCAGTTTCTTGTCGCGGACAAGATCGGCGATCTTGGTGATCAGCCCGTTGTCGCCGCCCTTCTTGACCATGAACGGCAGCTCGGTGACGACGATCGCCTCCTTGCCGCCCTTCATCGGCTCGACGTGGGCGCGGGCGCGGACCTTGACCGTGCCGCGGCCGGAGGCGTAGGCGTCGCGGATCCCTTCCAGGCTCATGATGCCGCCGCCCGGGAAGTCCGGCCCCTTGACGTGCTCCATCAGCCCGACCATGTCGATGCCCGGGTCGTCGATGTAGGCGCTGACCGCGGCTGAGACCTCGCGCAGGTTGTGGGGCGGGATGTTGGTCGCCATCCCGACCGCGATCCCGGAGGCGCCGTTGACCAGCAGGTTGGGGAAGCGCGCCGGCAGGACCAGCGGTTCCTGCGTCGATTCGTCGTAGTTGGGCCCGAAGTCGACGGTGTCAGCGTCGATGTCGCGCAGCAACTCGGTGGCGAGACGGCCGAGGCGGGCCTCGGTGTACCGCATCGCGGCGGCGGGGTCGTCGTCGATCGAGCCGAAGTTGCCCTGGCCGTCGACCAGCGGGTAGCGCAGCGAGAACTCCTGCGCCATCCGCACCAGGGTGTCGTAGATCGCCGAGTCGCCGTGCGGGTGGTACTTGCCCATGACCTCGCCGACGATGAAGGCGCACTTGCGGTAGGCCCGGGTCGGCTGCAGGCCGATGTCGTGCATCGCGTAGAGCACCCGCCGGTGGACCGGCTTGAGGCCGTCGCGCACGTCGGGCAGCGCCCGGCCGACGATCACGCTCATCGCGTAATCGAGGTAGGACGAGCGCATCTCCTTCTCGAGCTCGCGCTCCTCTATGCGCCCGGTCAGGGCCTCAAGCGCCATCAGCCGACCATCTCGTCAACCGAACGACCGCGAAAACCAAGCAGGTCGGGGGATGCAGGGAGGACGACGAGGGGAGCGCACTTGTTGGTGCGTGACCCGAGGAGACCGACCGAAGACCCCGAGATGCGCCGGTTTGCAGCGGTCGCGCTAGACATCGAGGAACCTCACCTCTTTCGCGTTGCTCTCGATGAAGTCGCGGCGGGGGCCGACCTGGTCCCCCATCAGCATCGAGAAGATCTGGTCGGCGGCGGTCGCGTCTTCCAGCGTCACCCGCGCCAGCGTCCGCGACGCCGGGTCCATCGTCGTCTCGCGCAGCTGGTCGGCGTTCATCTCGCCGAGCCCCTTGAAGCGGGTCAGCTGGACGCCGTGGCGGGCCAACTCGAGCACGGCGCCGCGCAGCGCCTCGAAGCTCAGCGCTTCGCTGGTGCGACTGCCCAGCCGCGCCTCGAACGGGGGCCGACCGACCTGCTTCAGCAGCGCCGCGTGGACCTCGGCGAACTTGCGGTAGTCATGGTGCTCGAAGAGCGAGCGAGGCAGCCGGTGGGTGCGGGCGAGGCCGCTCTTGCGTTCGATCGCCTTCACGGTCAGGCACTCGTCGGTGTCCTCGACGATCTCGGTCTCGAAGGGCTCGGCAGGGTCGTCCTTGCCGCCCAGCACCTTGCGCGCGGCTGCCAGGGTCGCGACCTCTTCGTCGAGCAGGCTCGACTCCTCGAGGAAGCGGACGGTGTCCTGCCCGAACTCGGCCTGCAGCGACGAGCCCCAGCCCTCGTACTCTTTCGCCCGCCGCGTGTAGGTCTGCCAGCGGCTCTTGGTCAGCTTCTTCGCGTCGCCGGTCGCGTCGCTCAGCTCGATCTCCTCGAGCTTGTCGCGAAGCAGCAGCTCTTCGAGTTCGGACTCTCGCTCCAAGTAGGTCTCCTGGTTGCCCTGTTTGACCCGGTAGAGCGGCGGCTTGGCGATGTAGACGTAGCCGGCGTCGATCAGCTCCGGCATCTGCCGGTAGAGGAAGGTCAACACCAGGGTGCGGATGTGGGCGCCGTCGACGTCGGCGTCGGTCGCCATCACGATTTTGTGGTACCTGGCGTCCTCGAGGTTGAACTCCTCGTGCACGCCCGTGCCGATCGCCGTGATCAGCGCCTGCACCTCGTTGTTGGCGAGCACCTTGTCGATGCGGCTCTTCTCGACGTTGATGATCTTGCCGCGCAGCGGCAGGACCGCCTGCGTCGAGCGGTCGCGGGCCTGCTTGGCGGAGCCGCCCGCGGAGTCACCCTCGACCACGAAGAGCTCGGCGTCGCGCGGGTCCTTCACTGAGCAGTCGGCGAGCTTGCCCGGCAGGGTCGAGTTCTCCAGCGCCGACTTGCGCCGGGTCAGGTCGCGCGCTTTGCGCGCCGCGTCGCGGGCGCGCGAGGCGTCGATCGCCTTGGTGATGATCCGCCGCGCGTCGCCGGGGTTCTCCTCGAGGAACTCGGCCAGCTTGCGGTTGACCGTCTCCTCGACCAAGCCGCGGATCGGCGGGTTGCCGAGTTTGGTCTTGGTCTGCCCCTCGAACTGCGGGTCGTGGAGCTTGACCGAGATCACCGCGGTCAGCCCCTCCCGCACGTCCTCGCCGGAGAGGTTGCCGTCTTTCTCTTTGAGCAGTCCCTTGCCGCGCGCGTAGGCGTTGAGCGTGCGGGTCAACGCCGAGCGAAAGCCGGAGAGGTGGGAACCGCCCTCGTGGGTGTTGATGTTGTTGGCGAAGCTGAAGATCGATTCCTGGTAGGAGCCGTTCCATTGCATCGCCACCTCGACCTGGCCCTCGTCCTCTTCGCCCTCGAAATAAATCGTCTTCGGGTGCAGCGTGTCCTTGTTCTCGTTGAGGTGGCGGACGAAGTCCTCGATCCCGCCCTCGTACTGGAAGGTGACGCTGTTGGTCTGGCCGCGCTCGTCGACCAGCTCGATCCTCAGGCCTCGCGTCAGAAAGGCGGTCTCGCGCAGCCGCTCCGCCAGGGTCTGGAAGTCGAACTCGACCTCTTCGAAGATCTCGGGGTCGGGCTGGAAGGTCAGCGTCGTGCCGGTCGCCTTCGTCGCCTCGCCTTTCTCGAGCGGCCCCTGCGGCTTGCCGCGCTCGTAGTCCTGGTCCCAGAGGCTGCCCTCACGGCTGATCTGCAGGTGCAGGTGCTCAGACAGAGCGTTGACGACGGAGACGCCGACGCC
>DASWMG010000296.1:0-1658 GCA_036399875.1 Solirubrobacterales bacterium | reverse complement strand
GAGGGTTCGGTGCCACTCCCCCTGAGACCGTCGCGCAGCTGATCGTCACCGAGGGTTCGAACGCTTGCGCAGAGCCTCAGTGGGAGCGGCACCGAACCCTCCCTGCGTGCGGTGGACATGGGTGCTCCTCCACGAAGGCTCAGGGGACCACGCTTGAACCTCCTACCCCGATCAGCTGCGCAACGGTCTTCGGGGAGGAGCACCCATGTCCAGCTCCAGCTACCTGAGTTCCGAGGAACTCTTTCCCAGCAACTGCCGCGCCACGATCAGCAGCTGGATTTGCTGCGTCCCCTCGAATATGTCGAGGATCTTGGCGTCGCGCGCCCACTTCTCGAGCAGGCCGTTCTCGTCGTAGCCGACGCTGCCGCAGAGCTCGACGCAGCCGAGGGTGACGTCGACGCAGGTGCGCCCCGCCTTCGCCTTGGCCATCGAGGCCTGCAGTGAGTTCGGCTTCGAGTTGTCCGCCATCCAGGCGGCCTGCATGGTGAGCAGGCGGGCCGCCTCGTAGTCGGCTTCCATCTCCAGGAGGCGCGCCGCCGCCGCGTGCTGCGAGAAGGCCGGGACCGCGTCGTCGACGACGACCCCCGCCTTCTTCAGGCATTTGCGGGTCTCCTCCAGCGCCGCGCGGGTGACGCCGATCGCCATCGCGGCGACCAGCGGCCGCGTGTTGTCGAACGTCTGCATCGCGCCGCCGAAGCCCGCCTTGGTGTCGATGTCGGGGCTGCCGAGCAGCGCCTCTTTCGGCACGCGGCAGTCCTGCAGGGTGAAGTTGGCGGTGTCCGAGGCCCGGATCCCGAGCTTGTGCTCGAGCCGGTCGAGCTTCAGGCCCGGGTTGTCGCGCTCGACGATGAACGACTTGATCGCCGCCCGCCCTTTGGAGCGGTCGAGCGAGGCCCAGACGACGATCAGGTCGGCCCGGTCGCCCGAGGTGACGAAGATCTTCTCGCCGTTGAGCACGTACTCGTCGCCGTCCAGTTCCGCGGTGGTGCGGATCGAGGCCGAGTCCGAGCCGGCCTCCGGCTCGGTGATCGCCATCGCCGCCCACTTGCCGCCGTAGCGCTCCAGTTGCTCCTCGGTCGCCACCGAGGCGATCGCCGAGTTGCCGAGCCCCTGGCGTGGCATCGAGAGCAGCAGGCCGACGTCGCCCCAGCAGAGCTCGATGATGCCGAGCACGGTGGAGAGGTTGGAGCCGTTGCGGTTGCCGCCGTCGCCGTTCGAGCTCTTCTCGCGGCGAACGCCGGCGGCGCCGGCGCCGCCGATGTCGGAGCCCTCGTTCATGCCGTCGATCAGTGACGCCAGCATGTCGAGCTCTTTCGGGTACTCGTGCTCGGCCTCGTCGTACTTGCGGCTGATCGGGCGGAAGACCTCCGTCGCGACCTGGTTGGCCTGGCTGACCAACGGTTTGAACTTCTTCGGTATCTCGAGGTTGATCATGTCGTGCTCTTTAGCTCGAAAGTTGGCAACCGTGTGGCCGCCTAGACGAGCAGGGCGCCCTCCATCACGCCCGCTGCTCTGAGGTCGCGGTACCAGCGCTCGACCGGGTGCTCCTTGACGAAGCCGTGGCCGCCGAGCAGTTGCACGCCGTCGGACCCGATCTTCATCCCCTTCGCCGCGCAGAGCCGCCGCGTCAGGGCGGCTTCGTGGCCGAACTTCTTACA
>DASWMG010000295.1:0-2016 GCA_036399875.1 Solirubrobacterales bacterium | reverse complement strand
GAGGGCCAGAACGCCCGCCTCGCCGCGCGCCTGACCGGCTGGCGGGTGGACATCAAATCCGAGACCGAGTTCGCCTCCGAAGAAGAGGAGGTCGAGTACGAGGGCGAGGAGCTGTCCGACGGCCACTGCCTGGCCGTCCTCTCCAACGGCCGCCGCTGCCCCAACGCCGCGGTCGGCGAGTCCTCCTACAGCGGCCTGCCGACCCACCAGGCGCTGGCGCGCTTCTCGACCAACCAGATCGCCGTGCTGGCGTCGCTCGAGGAGGCCGAGATCGCGATCCTGGCCGATTCGAGCGCGGACGAGGGGCAGGTGAGCGAGATCGTGGCGCGGGCCGAGGGGGAGTTCGAGGAGGCGCCTGCCGACACGGCTCAGGACGAGACGGCCGAGGCCGCGGGTCCTGTCGCGGACGGTGGCGACGCCGTGCCCGCGGGTCCTGTCGCGGGGCAGGACTCCTCGTCCTCGCAAGCTGCGGGCGAGGAGCCCAGCCCCACGCCACCCACGGAAGAAGCGGCTGGGCAGGAGCGACCTCAGAATGGGGCCGAGGCGGAGTCCGCGGAGCAACCCGTGGCCGAGGAGGCTGAGCAGGCCTAGTGGCAAAGAAGCGCGTTCACGAGATCGCCAAAGCGCAAGGCGTCAGCAGCAAGGAGCTTTTGGCTGCGCTGAAGGCGGCTGGCGTCGAGGCGAAAGCGGCGGCTTCCAGCGTCGAGGAGCAGGATGCGTTGAAGGCGCTGTCGGGCGCCAATGGGGGTGGGAACGGGGCGCCGGCGGCGACTCCCGCCCAGCCGAAAGCGGTGGCCCCTGCCCAGGCGCCACCGAAAGCCGCTCCCCCGAAACCGGCGCCCCCTGCTCAGTCAGGAGCCCCCGCCCCCCAGCCGAAAAAAGCCTCGGGCGCTGGCAAGAAACGCCGCGTCGTGATCGACTCGCAGGCCGCCCGCCGCGACCAGATGGGCGGACCGCCCCCGCAACGGCCGCCGCGCCGTCGCGGTGGCCGCCGCCGCCGGCCGCTGCTCGAGGAGCCGCCGCCCAAATCCGACGAGCCGGTCGAGCTGGAGGCGACCAAGGTCCAGTCCGGAGCGACCGTGCGCGAGGTCGCCGAGCTGCTCGGCCTGGGCAGCTCCGAGGTGATCAAGAAACTGATGATGATGGGGGAGATGGCGACCCTCACCCAGACCCTCACCGACGACTCGGTGCGGGCGATCGCCGAGGAGTACGACCGCAAGATCGAGATCGTCACCGCCGCCGAGGAGGAGCCGGAGGAACCGGAGTTCGACGACGACGAGGAGAGCCTCGTCCCGCGCCCACCGGTCGTCACCGTGATGGGCCACGTCGACCACGGCAAGACCTCGCTGCTGGACGCGATCCGCGAGACCGAGGTCGCGGCGGGGGAGGCCGGCGGCATCACCCAGCACATCGGCGCCTACCAGGTCCACCACGAGGACAAGACGATCACCTTCCTCGACACGCCGGGCCACGCCGCCTTCACCGCGATGCGCGCCCGCGGCGCCAAGGTCACCGACGTCGCGGTGGTCGTCGTCGCCGCCGACGACGGCGTCATGCCGCAGACCAAAGAGGCGATCGACCACGCCCGGGCCGCCGACGTGCCGATCCTGATCGCCGTCAACAAGATCGACAAGGAGGACGCGCAGCCCGAACGGGTCCGCACCGAGCTCGCATCCGAGGGCCTGAACCCGGAGGACTGGGGCGGCGAGACCGTCTACTGCGACGTCTCGGCCAAGACCCGGCAGGGGCTCGACAACCTGCTCGACATGATCCTGCTCGTCACCGAGCTGGAGGAGCTGAGCGCCAACCCCGACGCGCCGGCCTCCGGCACGGTGATCGAGTCCCAGCTCGACCCGGGCCGCGGCCCGGTCGTCAGCATCCTCGTCCAGCGCGGCACACTGAGCATCGGCGACGCGCTCGTCGCCGGGCCCCAGTGGGGCAAGGTCCGCGCCATGCACGACTTCACCGGCGCCCGGGTCGAGGTTGCCGGGCCGGGGATGCCGGTCGAGGTGCTCG
>DASWMG010000294.1:0-2451 GCA_036399875.1 Solirubrobacterales bacterium | reverse complement strand
CCGTTGCGACGGCGAAGCCGAGCGTGGTCAGCAGGCCCGCGACGCGGCCGGCGTCGCGCGTCGCCTCGGGGATCATCGAGTCGATCAGCATGACGAGGAGGGCGCCGGCGGCGAAGCCGTCGATGGCGGCGCGCAGCTCGCCGGAGACGCCGTCGGCGACTCCGTAGCCAACCAGGCTGGCAACGGCGCAGATCGCCGCGACCGCCAGCCACAGCGCCGTCACCCGCCGGCGCGCCACCCCCGCCTTCTCCATAGCGCTCGCCGAGCCGATCGCCTCGGGCAGGTTGGAGACGAAGATGGCGACGACGAGGCCGACCGCGACCGGCTCGCCGGAGGCGAGCCCGATCCCGAGCACGAGCTGCTCGGGGATGCCGTCGAGGAAGGCGCCAAGCGCCAGGGCCGTGCCGGAGTCGGAATCCGTACCGGAGTCAGAGCCGGAGCCTGAGGCGCTGGCACGACCGCGACGGCCGCGGCCGGTCGCGAAACGCTTCGCGATCGCGCCGTCGAGACAGAAGTAGACGAGCGCCCCTACCGCCAGGCCCGCCGCCGTCGACTCGATGCTGCCGACCTCGATTCCCTCCGCGGCCAGCTCGAAGCTGACGGCGCTGATCAACGCCCCGGCGCCGAAGGCCAGGACCATCCCCACCCAGCGCGTGGGCCATTCGCGTATTGCGGCGAGGAGGGCGCCGAGGATCAGCGATGAGCTGGCGAGCGTTCCCCATCCGAGCGCCGCGAGCACCGGCCAGCCTCAGCCGGTCCGGTGGCGCCGCGCCCGGTGGAGGCTGGTGCGCGAGTCGAAGCCCTTGAGCTGGCGCTCACCCGCGTAGGAGTAGCGGAAGGCCTCCCCCGCCTCCTCCTTGGCGACGGCGTCGAGCAGGACGCTGCCGGGACGGGCGACGGCGGTGAGCCGGCTGGCCAGGTTGACCGGGCGACCGTAGTAGTCGCCGGTCTGGACGTGCACGGAACCGAAGGCGATGCCGGCGCGCAGGCGGGGGAAGTGCGTCCCGGCGCGCTCGGCCGCTTCGACCATGCGCAGCGCCGCCTCGACCATCGCCTCAGCGTCGCTGGAGACGAGCATCGCGGCGTCGCCGATCAGCTTGACCAGGCGCACCGGCGGATCCGCAACCGCGGTCGCCAGTTCCTCCAGGCGCCCGGCGATCAGGCCGAGCTCTTCGGTCTCCACCTGCTCGCCGAGCTTGGTGAAGCCGACCAGATCGGCGAAGCAGACAGCCACCTCGGTCGTGGCGCCGATCTCGCCCGCGGCGACGTCGGCGGCGCCGATCACGTCGCGGCGCACCTGCTCGAGCAGATGCGAGCGCAGGGCGTGGATCAGGACCGGCTCGAATACCGGCAGCATCTGCTCGGCGGCGGCGGCGAAGCGGAGGGCCAGATCGCGCTCGGTGTCGCCTGGACGCATCAGCGTGCGGACGATCAGCTCTCGGTTGGCTTCGGCGATCCGCGCCGTCCCCATCCCGATCGTCCTGGCGACCTGGAGGATCCCCTCTTCGGGCAGGCCGGCGTCGTGGAAGGCCTTGACGCGCCGCGCCGCCTCCAGGTCGGCTTCCGTGGCGGAGCGTTCGTCGGGGTCGGGAAAGGGCACGCCGAGCGCCGCCGTCGTGCGCTGCAGCAGTTCAAGGTCGAGGCCGGTCTCCTCGGCGACCTCGCGCGGCGTGTAGCGAGGAGCGCCGCCGGCGAGCGAGCGCTCGACGGGGAGCAGGGTCAGCCGGCCCGCGGCCACCGCTTCGCGCAGCTCTTCCAGCGGCACCCCTTCGCCGGTCAGCCGTTCGAGCAGCTCGCGGCGCGACTCGCGGGCTTCCCCCTCGAGGCCGTCGAGCAGCCCCTCAGCCTCGAAATCGACGCTCATGCGACCGCAACGCTACCGCCGCGGCGCGGGTCGCCTCCGCCGCTGAGCGCGCCGCTGACCGGATCGCGGGCGACGGCCTGCACGCCGCCGAAGAAGAGATTGACGCGCGGCCGCCGCAGGACCGGGGTCCCACGCGCCTCGATCCGGGCTAGGGCCTCCTCGTCGATGCCCGGCTCGGCCTGGACGATGCCCTGCTCGAAGTGCAGCCGTGGCGCCCGCACCGCGTCGCCGGCTGCCATCCCCTCCTCCACCGCCCGGACGACGGTCTGCAGGATCGCCGAGCGGATCCGGTTGGAGCCGGCGCTGCCCAGCCCCAGCGCGATCTCCCCGTCCCGCAGGACGACCGTCGGGGCCATCATCGATGGGACACGGCGCCCCGGCGCGATCGCGTGGAAGCCGAGCGGGTTGAGGTCCTCCTCGCCGAGCATGTTGTTGAGGATCACGCCGGTGCCCGGCACGAGCACGCCGGAGCCGGAGCCGTTCGAGCAGGTCACCGAAGCGCACATCCCGTCCCCGTCGAGCACCGAGATGTGGGTGGTCGAGCCGAGCAGGTCGCCGGGCAGCCGGTCCCCGTAGAGGGCTTCGGC
>DASWMG010000293.1:0-2177 GCA_036399875.1 Solirubrobacterales bacterium | reverse complement strand
CTGGGTTGAGGAAGCGCGAGAAGATCACGTTGTACTTGAGCTCGCCGAGCGTCACCGGCTCGCCCTCCTCGACGTGCGTCTCGTCGCTCTCATAGCCGCAGCCGGCGACGAGGAGCGAGAGGGCGACGATCAGGGCGGCGGCGAGCGCCGGAAGCTGGAGGAGGCGACGGGACATCGGCGGCGGGAGTCTATAAAGGCGTCGGCCGGCTCGTACTCACGGGACGCCGGTCATGTGCGGGTTGCCGCCGGCGACCGCCAGCCGCTGCTCCGGCGCGCCGCTCGACTCGAGCAGGTCGCGAAGCCGCCGCAGTGCCTCGCGCCATGCCCTCTCCTGCCTCCCGGCGGCGCCGCTCAGCGTCTCCAGCGCCCGGTCGAGCGGGCTCGCCGGCTCGGTCCAGTGGGCCACGCGGACCCGGGTCAGCGAGCTCGACCCGCCAACCAGCTCCCAGACCGTGTGCATCGGGATGCGGTTGGCGCGGCCGCCCCGTCCCCGTTCGACGATCCTGTGGGGCTTGCGGAGCTCTACGATCGAGGTGTCCATCCAGACCCGGCGCGGGGCCAGATCGACGCGAAAGCGAGCCCCCGCCCCCACTCCGGTCGGCTCGATCCGGGTCAGGCGGAAGTCGGTGAGGAAATGGTCGGTGAAGGAGGGCCGCAGGGCGAGGTCGGCGATCGCCTCGAAGGCCCGCTCACGGGAGACGTCGATCTCGATCTCGGCGCTGACGGGGCCCATCGGCGCGGCGATTCTATTGGCATCGGACAGACGTTTAGTCCCATGCCCACGGGGTATCAGCCGGCCACCCGGGGGCAACACCGCGCTGCGGGAAAACGAAGGAAGGGAGCACCTGATTTCCGCCACCGCAACCCCGATGACCGAGAGACACTCCATTGGCGCCCTTCCCGGCACAGGAACGTTCTCTTGCATCGAGTGCGGTTGGCAGCTCTCCCTCCAGCAGGGGGACGCGCTGCCCGGCTGCGCCCAGTGCGGCGGCATCAGCTTCCGGCGTCACTCGATCTTCGAGCCGATCCGCGACACGGAGGGCACCCTGGAGTTCGCGCCCCCCGCCGACGGCGAGGAACCGGCCTGGCTCGACGAGGTCCGCGAGTCCCTGCCCGCCGGCAAGCGCCACCTCGTCTACAAGGACGGCGGCGACGTCACCGTCGTCCCGATCGGCAGCGGCTGGATGCGGCTGGGCCGCAGCGTCGCCGCCGACGTGCGGCTCGACGACCCGAGCGTCTCGCGGCGTCACGCGCTGATCGTCTCCGAACCGGACGCTTCGCTGCGCGTCCTCGACGACCGCAGCCTCAACGGGGTCTTCGTCAACGGCGAATGCGTCGAGTGGGGCAAGCTGGAGGACGGCGACCGGCTCACGATCGGCCGCTACCAGCTCTTCGCGCTCGAAAGCTAGACCTCCTAGAGGAATCCCTTCTAGACCCAAGTTTCCGCCCACCGGCGGCCGTAGCATGGCGGCCGATGACCCCTGGCAGCGAGCCGCCGGCTGGTGGCGACCCCTCCGCGACCGCCGCCCAGGCGCGGGAGAGCCTGCGCGAGGAAATCGACCGGGTGCGCACCGACGTCGCCGGCATGCTGACCGAGCAGGGCAACGGCGAAGAGGTGCCGCGCGGCCGCATCGGCCACCTGGAGCAGCGCCTGCTGCGCCTGGAGGGCCGCGTAGACCAGGTGGAGCAGGAGCGCCGCTACGCCGAATGGCGCATGTACACCAACGTCGAGCGACTCCTAGACGACGTCCTGCGCGAGCTGCGCAGCGTCGCCGACCGACTGACCCAGCTCAGCTAAACGGGGGCTCTACTCGGTTGAGATCGACGGGTCTGCCTGCACCTTGTGCGGCAGCACCATGAGGAAATTCTCCGTCGCGCCAGCCGCCAGTCCGAGCACCCGCTCGGCCTCCTCGTCCTGACCGGTCGCCCGCAGCTCGTCGGCGTAGTGCGAGAGCAGGTCTTCTACGTCGAGCGAACCCTCCGCGTCGAGCTCCTTCAGCTCGACTTTGGCGCCCTCGCCGAGCCGTCGTTCGATCGCCTCCCGGTCGATGCCGAAGGCGCCCTGGCGGACGTAGACGCGGCCGCCGGTCATCCCGGCGCAGGCCCAGGGGCCGAGGTCGCCGAGCACGACAGCGCGCCCCGAGGTCATGTACTCGAAGGCGAAGCCCTTGGCGTTG
>DASWMG010000292.1:0-25758 GCA_036399875.1 Solirubrobacterales bacterium | reverse complement strand
CGGGCGGGCGAGCGGGCGCACACGGTAGGTGAGCGCGCAGGCGTGGCCGGCGGGCTGCGCCTGATCGCGCTCGAGCGGCGCGCCGGCAAGGCCGAGAACGACTCGACGCTCCTGCGCGAGGCCGGGGGCGAGTACTGCCTGCTGCTCAACGAGGACTCCGAGCTGCGGCCGGGGGCGACGCGGGCCCTGCTCGACGCGCTGGAGGCCGATCCCCGCGCCGGCGCCGCCGGCGCGCAGCTGCTCGACTCCGGCGGCGCGCCGGTGCCCTGCGCCTGGCGCTTCCCGGGTGTCCGCACGGCGCTGGTCGGGGCGCTCTTCCTCCACCGCCGGCTCACCGTGCAGAGCCGCGGGTCCGCGACGCGCCGGGTCGACTGGGCGCAGTCGAGCGCCCTGCTCGTGCGCCGCCGAGCCGCCGAGGAGGTCGGCTACCTCGACCCCGCCTTCTTCGTCTACTACGACGAGTGCGACTTCTGCAGGCGCCTCGCCGACGCCGGCTGGCGCACCCTCTTCGTCCCCGCCGCCGAGGCCGTCCACCACGATCAGCTCTCCACCGACCTGGCCGCCGGCCTGCCACGGATCGTCGAATTCCACCGCAACCGCGACCTCTACATACGCAAGCACCACTCCGTCGCGGCGGCGCTGGCGGTGCGCCTGCTCACCGCCTGGTCCTACGCGCTGCGCGCCCTCGCCGCCACCGTCCTCCCGAACCGGCCGGCGCCGATCTTCTGGGCCCACGCCCGCCAGGCGCTGCTGCCCCAGCGCGGCGAGAGCATCCGCGACCGTGCCGTCTAGCCGCGGGCGTCCTGGTCCATCTGCGCCGCCTCCGCCGCCTCGGGGATGCCGCCGTCGACGGCGGTCGGCTGGTCGCGAGCCGCGCGGAACCGCTCGACGAGCTCGCCGGGATGGCGCAGCCGCGCGAGCTGGGCGCGCTCCTCGGCGGTGAAGAAGCCGCTGAGGAGGAGGATCAGCGGATAGGTCGCCAGCAGCGCGGCGCGAGCGAGCAGTCCGTCGAGGCCATCGGTGGGCAGCAACAGCTCGCCAATCGCGACGACCGCAGCCGCGCCGAGGACGACGCGGGCCAGCCGGCCCCACTCGTAGGGCACCGGGAAGAGCCGCTGGGTGAACCCGTACATCAGCGCCACCACGACGAGGTAGGACGCGACCAGCGCGAGGCCGGCGCCGACGATGCCGAGCGGCGGCACCAGCAGCAGGTTGAGGACGACGTTGACGAGGAGGGCGGCGAAGGTGGCGGGGAAGTTGAGCTCGGTGCGGCCGGTGCGGCCGAGGATGACCAGCTGCACCATGTAGAGGGCGTAGAGGGCGATCGCCGCCGAGATTAGGCCGACGGCTTCGTAGGACTCGAAGAACTCGGGGGCGGCGAGGGCGCGGGCGATCCAGCGCGCGAACAGCCAGAGGCCGGCGACGACCAGGGCGCAGGCGGCGAGGAAGAGGGTGACGACGCGCGCGTAGACCCGGCGCGCCTCGTCGTCGTCCTCGATCGAGTAGGCAAGGGGCGGCCAGGCGAGCTGGAAGCCGCGGGCGAGGATGTTGACGCCCTGGGCGAACTTGATCGCCAGCGCGTAGAGGCCGGCCTCGGCGGCGCCGAGGGTGCGGATGATGATGATCCGGTCGACGAAGTTGAGCGCGTAGAGCGAGAGCTCGGCGGGCATCGTCGGCAGCCCGAAGCGCAGCATGCGTCGCAGCAGGGGAGGGTCGGGGTCGAGCGAGAGGCGTTGCCAGTGGACGACGATCAGGCCGAGGACGAAGAGGCCGCCGCTGACGTAGCTGCCGAGCAGCAGTCCCCGCGCCCCCTCGTCGGCGCCGACCACCAGCGCCACGGTGAGCGCGATCGCGGCGATCACGTTGGCGATCGTCACCGCGAAGAAGGCGCGGGCGCGCTCCTCGAGCCGGAAGAGGGTCAGCAAATACTCGTGCAGGGTCGCCACCCAGAGGCCGGCGATGGCGATCCGCATCAGGTCCGGGGCGCGCTGGTCGAGCAGCGCTTCGGAGAGCGGCGCGGCGAAGGGCAGCGCGATCAGCGCCGCCGCCGTCGCGAACCAGAAGAGCGCCGCGAAGGAGGCGGCGACTACGCGGTCGGGGTCCTCGCCGGCCTTGTAGTAGAAGCGCAGCACCGCCTCGATCACGCCGAAGCGGACGACGATGCTGGCGGCGACGACGGCGGCGAAGAGGACCTCCGCGACTCCGTAGTCGGCGGGCGCCAGATAGCGCGTGTAGAGCGGCAGCAGCGCGACCGCGATCAGCTTCGAGAGGATGTTGGCCGCGGTGTATGCCGCGCCGGTCGTCGCTAGGCGGCGGAGGTAGCCCGACACGCGGCGAGCTTAGGCGGAGGGCCGGACTTGGCTGGCCGAGCCGGTGGGGGCGGCCGCGAGCGAGGCGCCGATCGCGAGCAGGACCCAGGCGATCGGGTCCTCGAAGAAGCCGGCGTAGGCCATGGTGTGGACGAGGAGGGCGACGAAGGCGGCGAGGATCGCCGGGCGGGCGGGTCCTAGCGCGGGTCCGGCCGCGGGGCGCGCGGGTCCGAGCGCGGGGCCGGCCGCGGGGCGCGCGGGTCCTGTCACGGCAGGGGACCCACCACCCCCTCCGGTCGCTAAAGCGTCCTCGGGGGTGGTTCCCCCTACCGTGCCACCCGCGCGAGAAGCGGAGGAGTTGGACAGCGAGGTCCCAAGGTTGGCCGCGAGGGTCCACACCGCCGCGGCAAGCAAAGCGAAGTAAGCGGTCAGGCCGAGGAGGCCCTGCTCAGCCGCCACGGTTACCGGCTCAGTGTGAGAGACCGAGACGGGTGCCTTCTTCGTGGCGGCATGTTCGCGGTAGGCGCGCGGGAAGCTGCCTGCCCCGTAGCCCCAAAGGGGCCGCTGCCCGAACATCTTGGCGCCGCCGGCGATCAGGCTGCAGCGGCCGCCCGTGTCCACGTTGCAGCGGTCGGGGCTGAGCTTCGAGACGCCGCCGGCGAAGACCACGACGGCGATCCCGAGCACGGCGGCAGCGCCGACGGCCACGGCCGTCCACTTGACGCTCCACCGAATCGCGGCCAGAACCGCAAGCCCTCCCAGCAACGCCGCGAAGCTCGACTGCGAGAAGGTCGGCACGAGGCCGATCCACAACACCGCTATGAGCGCGGTGAGCATCGCGAACGTCCTCTTCTCCCTCACCCACAGCAGCACCGCCATCGCGATCGTCGCGACCAGTGCGAGATACCTGCCGTAGATGTTTGGGTCCCAGAAGATCGAGTTGACCCGGAAGTAGGTGTGGAATTCGTTCGACCTGATCACCTGGTCGTTCCAGAACAACTCCCGGGTCAAGTACTCGATTGAGCCGACCAAGACGAATGCGACCGCCTCCGCTGCCACCACGGCGAGTACGAGTCCGAGCAGCTTCTGAGTCCACCTCACGTCTCGCAGCAGCGCATACACCGGCGAGAACGGCACGAAGAAGAAGCACACGTTCTGCAGGCTCTTCGAAAAGTCAGGCGAGTAGAGGGTCTGCAGGGCATAAAGAAGGACGACGGCCGCGAGTACACGGGGTAGCCAGAGCGCGGGGCCGGCGGGTCCTGTCGCCGCAGGGGACCCACCACCCCTTCCGGTCGCTAAAGCGTCCTCAGGGGTGGTCCCCCCTACGACGCCAACCGCCGGAGGAGCGGTTTCGGCAATCCGCCAATCCCTCAGCGCCGCCGCCAGCACCCCGCCGGCAATGACGAGGTAGAGCGGGACGAGGAGATTCGCCGTGTCGCCGCCCGCCTCCAGCGGAATGCGGAAGGGGAGGGCGAAGACGATGGCGAGGGGAAGGGCGATTGGCCAGCGTCGAAAAGCGGCCGCGAGCAGGGTCGCCCCAGCCAGCGCCGCCGCGACGAGCGCCGCGAAGCCGAGCGGCTCGTCACGTAGGTCGACAAACTGCGGCGAGTGCCACTGGTCGCCGGCGATCAGCAGCGGGAAGAGGACGAGCGCCGCGAGCATCGCGGCGCTGCGCGCGCGTCCGCGGGGCAGCAGGATCGCGGCGGCGGCGAAGCCCGCGGCCGCGACAACGCCCGCTCCCGCCAGCACCTCGCTCACAAGAGGGTCCCCCGTGGCGAGAAACCCGTCGATACGACGGAAAAGTCGCCACACCCGCTCATCGGCCGCACCCTTTGGTTGGCCGCCGCCGCCCCTCGTGCAGGCGGATCGCGCCGCCCGGCACCAGGACGCGATCCTCGCCGAGCATCTTGACCCGCAGCTTGTAGCGGCCCGGACGCGCACGGCCTTCCTCGCGCGAGCGGCCGTCCCAGTAGAAGTCGGAGAAGGTGTAGCGCTTCAGGTAGCGGTCGCGGGCCAGGGTGACGACGAGCTTGCCGCCCGGCTTGACGACCTGGACGTGGGCGCGGTCGGACTGGGTGACGCGGAAGCGAATCCGGACCCGGTCGAAGCGGCAGTCGCCGTTGGGGGTGAAGGCGCGCACGCGCGGTCGCTGGTCCTTGCCCTGCGGCACCGCCAGGAAGCTGACCCGGTCGAGGACGAGCGGGTCGCGCTTGAGCCGCTGCGACCAGGCGAAGGCCGCGAGCGTCGCCACGACGAGCAGGGCGAAAACGACCGTGGCCGCGCTGGGAGCGCGCCTCATGCGCTCGCCTCAGCCCGCCGTGGAGGCGTTGTCCTCGCCGACGACGACCGAGACGGGGGCGCCGCCGGAGACCGCGACGATGTCGGAGGTCATCTGCCGCACGCGCTGGACCTGGAGCGCCCGGGCGACCAGGTGCGCGGCGCGGCCGTTGTTCGGCTCGAACATGACGACGCTCTCGGCGAAGCTCGATTCGCTGTTGGTGACGTCGCCGAGCTGGAAGCCCCTCTGCTCGAGCATGTCGCCGAAGGTTGCCGCCAGGCCGGGCACGGCGGTCCCGTTGAGGACGGTCACTTCGATGTCGCCCGGCTTCAGCGTCGCGGCCTTGCCGTTCTTGCCGCCTCCGTTGCCGCCCTCCTCGCCGCCGAAGCCCTCGAGCGCGGCGTAGGCCGCGCCGCCAGCCACCAGCACGAAGACGACGAAGAGCGCGACCAGGTAACGCGGTTCGCCGAGCCTGCCGCCGACGTCGCCGCCCGCTCCCGCGAAGCGCTCGCGCAGGCGCTCACCGCGGGTCAGTTCCGGCAGGCCCGCCTCGCGCCGGCGCCGGCGCTCCTCGCGCAACTCCTCGGCCCTGCGCTCGGCCTCGCGTGCCTCCTCGGCCCTGCGCATCTCCTCCGCCCGCTCCGACGCGGCCTCGGAGGTCGTCTCCTTGCGCTCGGCGTCGCGCTCGGGGGCCGAGCCGGCCCATTCGCGCAGGCGCCGGATGTCGCGTCCCTGCGAAAAAGAGAGCAGGGCGAGGACGGCCAGGCCGAGGAACGCGACCAAGCCCGCGAAGGCCCCGATTTCCTTGATCAGCTCCAAGAGACGGCGGCGCGGAGGCTATCCGTTAGAGGAGATCCGAGAGTACGCGCGCGCGGCTCTTACCCGACCGCCGCCGCGTCGCCGCCCGGTGAGGCGATCATCGCGACGACCCGCTCGGCCAGATTTGCCTCGTCGCCGGCGAGCACCAGGTGCTCGAGCGAGTTCAGCGTCGACTCGACCCAATCCGGGTCGAGCGGGGTGGCGCGAACGGCGCGGTGGATCCTCTTCGCCGCCGTCGGCTGCAGCCTCTCCGCGGTCCCGACCAGCTCCTCGTGCAGCTTCTCGCCGGGGCGCGGCTGGGTGAACTCGATCGCGATCTCGGTGCCGGGCTCGTACCCCGCCAGCCGGATCATGTTGGTCGCCAGGTCGACGATCTTCACCGGCTCCCCCATGTCGAGGACGAAGACCTCGCCCTTGCCGGCGCCGATGTCGCCGGCGCGGATCACCAGCTGCACGGCCTCCGGGATCGTCATGAAGTAGCGGCACATGTCGGGGTGGGTGACGGTGACCGGCCCGCCGCGCTCGATCTGGCTGCGGAAGATCGGCACGACGCTGCCCGAGGAGGCGAGCACGTTGCCGAAGCGGACGCTGGCGAAGCGAGTGCCGGGGTGCTTGTGGGCGGCGGCCTCGACGATCCACTCCGCCATCGCCTTCGAGGCCCCCATCACCGTCTTCGGGTTGACCGCCTTGTCGGTGGAGACGAGGACGAAGCGCTCGACCTCCGAGGCGGCGGCGGTGTCGGTGACGACCCGGGTCGCGATCGCGTTGTTGCGGACCGCCTCCAGCGGGTTGGCCTCCATCAGCGGCACGTGCTTGTAGGCGGCGGCGTGGAAGACGACGCTCGGCTTGAAGCGCTGCATCGTCTCCAGCATCCGGTGCGGCTCCTTGCAGTCGGCGAGCACCGCCTCGACGCTCGAGAAGTGGCGCTCCTCGACCATCTCGCGCTCGATCTCGAAGAGGTTGTCCTCGGCGTGGTCGAGCATCACCAGCAGGCGCGGGCCGACGCGGGCGATCTGGCGGCAGAGCTCGGAGCCGATCGAGCCGCCGGCGCCGGTGACGAGGACGATGCGGTCGCGCAGGTAGGCGCCGACGCGATCGAGCTCGACCACGATCGGGTCACGGCCGAGGACGTCCTCGACCTGGACCTCGCGCAGCTGCTTGTTGAGCTGGACGCCGCCGCGCAGCAGCTCGAAGACGGTCGGCAGGGTGCGGACGCGGATCTGGCGCTCGCGGCAGGCGGCAACGACCTTGGCGCGCAGCGTCCCCGGCGCCGAGGGGATCGCGATCACGACCTCGTCGGGTTCGGTCTCGTCGAGGATCCTCTCGATCTCGTCGGTGCAGCCCAACACCTTCAGCCCCAGCATCCGCATGCCCCGCTTGCGAGCGTCGTCGTCGAGGAAACCGATCGCGGTGGCGCCGAGGTTGGGGTTGAGCTGCAGCTCGCGGACGACCATCTGGCCGCCGGAGCCGGCGCCGACCACGAGCACCTCGTGCTTGGGGAGCCGGTGGCCGTGGGCGGGGCGCTCGACGATCAGCCGCACGGCGAGGCGGGCGCCGGCGATCAGGAGCGCGGTGAGGACGAAGTCCATGATCGCCACCGAGCGCGGCAGGTCCGGACCGAAGGGCTGCAGGACGGTGAAGAGGACGACGAGCAGGGCGCTGGCGACGGCGACGGCGCGGACGATCGTGAGGAAGTCGCGACCGCTGACGTAGCGCCACCACTTCTGGTAGAGCCCGAAGGCGGCGAAGACGGCGACCTTGCCGACGGCGACGAAGCCGACCGCCTGCACGAACATCTCCTCGTAGCGCGGCGGCATGCCCTGCGCCGCGTCGAGGAAGCGCAGGCGGAAGGCGAGGTAGAAGGCGAGCGCGACGAGCGCCGCGTCGGCCATCGTCTGCAAGACCCGGTTGCGGTAGACGGGGTGGTTCAAGCGGTGCATGTAGACCGCCCGAGTTTAGTTCGTGCCAGGGCCGATCCCTACAATGCCCCGCTCGCGCATGCTCCTGCTCGCCAGCGTCACCGACTTCTTCCTCGACCCGATCGTCAACGCGGGGACGGACTTCATCAGCAGCACCGGCCTGCCGGCGGTGTTCATCCTGATGGCGCTCGAGTCCGCCTGCCTGCCGGTCCCGAGCGAGGCGATCATGCTCTTCGCCGGCTCCAGCGTCGCCGCCGGCGACCTGACGATGTTCGGGATCGTCACCGCCGGCGTGCTCGGCAACCTGGTCGGGTCCTGGGCTGCCTACGCGGTCGGCTATTACGCGCGCCTCGACCTGCTCGAGAAGAACCGGCTGATCCACCTGCCGCCCAGGTACCTCAAGTGGGCCGACGACTGGTTCGAGCGCTACGGCGACGCGACCGTCTTCTTCACCCGCATGCTGCCGATCATCCGCACCTTCATCTCGCTGCCCGCCGGGGTGGCGAAGATGCCGTTCTGGCGCTTCACCCTGCTCACCCTGCTCGGCTGCATCCCCTGGGTGCTGATGCTGGGCCTGATCGGCGAGTCGGTCGGCAAGAACTGGGAGGAGTGGCGCGACCACCTGCACTACCTCGACTACGCGGTCGTCGCGGCGATCCTGATCGGCGGCGCCTACCTGCTGATCAGGCGGCGGCGCGGCAACGGGCCGGGGGCCGAGCCGGTCGGCGAGGACCGTCCGGCCGATCCGGTCTCCCCGGCCGCCGACGCTTGAGCGCGCCCGCCGACGGCCGCATCGCCAGCCGCCGCGCCGTCGCCCTCGGCGCCGTCCAGGGCCCGGCAGAGCTGCTGCCCGTCTCCAGCTCCGCCCACATCGTCCTGCTCCCCTGGCTGGCGGGCTGGCGCTGGCAGGAGCTCGACCCGGAGGTGCGCAAGAGCTTCGAGGTGGCGCTGCACGCCGGCACCGCGGCGGCGCTGCTGATCGGGCAGCGGCACGAGATCGTCAGCGAGCTGCGTTCGTTCGACCGCCACCGGGCGCTGCTGCTGGCGCTCTCCTTCCTGCCCGCGGCGGCGGTCGGCTACCTCTTCGAGCGCTGGATCGAGCGCCGGCTCGGAGGGCCGAGGGCGACCGCCGTCGGTCTGCTGGCCGGGTCCGCGGCGATGCTGGCCGGCGACACGCGGCCCCAGGAGCGAGGTGACCACGAGGCGACGCCCGCCGACGGGCTGGCGCTCGGCGTCGCCCAGGCGGCCGCCCTCGCGCCGGGCGTCTCGCGCAATGGCATCACGCTCGCCGCGGCCCGCTGGCGACGCTTCTCCCGCGAGCAGGCGAATCGGCTCTCGCGCACGATTGCCCTGCCGGTGATCGTCGGCGCAACCGCGCTCAAGGGCGTGCGGCTGCACCAGCGCGGCGCCTCGCCGGAGCTGCGGCGCTCGATGGCGCTCGGCGCCGGCACCTCCTTCGCCTCGACCCTCGCCTCGCAACGGCTGATCCGCCTGGTCGAGCGCGACCGGGCGCTGTGGCCGTACGCGGCGTACAGGACGGTGCTGGCCACGATCGTTTTTCGCAAACTGCGACGCTAGTTGTCCAAATTATCTCTGGACTTGGATAGACTTCCAAGTTCTTGGATGAATTTGGATGAATTTGGACAAAGCCCGTGTATGTAGAGCCGCCGCCCTTCCAGGGCGACATCTTCGAGACCGATCTCGAGGTCGAGCGGAAGATGGTTGCCATAAGTGCGCCGATCGACCGGAGGACTCGGACCCAATACCTGCACTGGGACAAGGTGCGGCGGCTGGATCCTCCCCCCACCCTGAGCCGCCAGGAGTGGTGGTGGAAGATCAAATTCGAGCGGAACAGCGGCCTCCGGGAGCTTCCGCTCAGCGACCCGGAGGGCAAGCCCTTCAGGTATGGCCTACCCGACCTGGTGCTGAAGAGCCTTCGCTCGGTCGATAGGCATTGCAGCGGTGAGGTGGCGATGGAGGACGTGATCACCTCCGAGCGCGGCGCGAGGCAGCGCTACCTCGTCAATTCCCTGATGGAGGAGGCGATCCGTTCAAGCCAACTCGAGGGCGCCACCACGTCGCGGCAGGTCGCCAAGGAGCTGCTGCGCAGCGGCCGAGCGCCGAAGGACCGGAGCGAGCGAATGATCGTCAACAACTTCCGCGCCCTGCAGTTCATGCGGGAGGACATCGGGACGCGCCTGAGCCCTGAGTCGATCCTGGAGCTGCACCGGATCGTGACCGCGGGGACGCTCGACGACCCCGAGGCCGCCGGACGTCTTCAACTTCCCAGGGAAGAAAGGGTGGCGGTATTCGACCGCGACGACGGTCGGCCGATCCACCGCCCGCCGCCCGCCGAGCAATTACCCGAGCGGCTGCGGCTCCTTTGCGACTTCGCGAACGAAGGGGAAGACGCAGAGCGATTCATTCACCCGGTGATTCGCGCGATCCTCCTCCACTTCTGGCTGGCCTATGACCACCCGTTCGAGGACGGCAATGGCCGGACCGCGCGCATCCTCTTCTTCTGGTCAATGCGCAACAGCGGCTACTGGCTCGTCGAGTACCTACCGATCTCGAAGATCCTTCGTGACGCGCCGGCGAAATACGCCCGCGCCTTTCTCGAAACGGAGACCGACGCGGGAGACACGACTTACTTCCTGATCCATCAACTGAAGGCGATCGAGCAAGCAATCGAGGATCTGCATCGATACCTCGCCAAGAAGACGGCCGAGATCAGGGAGGTGGAGGAGCTGATACGCGGCTCGGACGGCTTCAACAACCGCCAACTCGGTCTCCTTTCAGACGCTCTGAGGCATCCTGATCGCTCCTACACGCTGAGCGGTCACGCCGACATCCACCGAGTGACGCATGAGACGGCCCGGTCCGATCTCACGCGACTGACCGGGCATGGTCTTTTGACCCGCCGCAAGGTCGGTCGCGAGTACATCTTCGAGCCCGCGCCCGACCTACCGAAGCGCCTGAAAGAATCGCCGACGTGAGCGATACGGACGCCTACGCGAAGGCCGGGGTCGACCAGGACGCGGCCGATTCCGCCGTCGCCGGGCTGGTCCGGGCGCTCGGGGCGATCGAGTTGGGACGTCCGTCGCGGCAGGTGCCGCTGCCCGGCCACTACGCGAGCGTCATCCGGATCGACGAGCGGCTCGGGATCGCCCTTTCCACCGACGGCGTCGGCACCAAGCTGCTCGTCGCCGAGCAGCTGGAACGCTTCGACACCGTCGGCATCGACTGCGTGGCGATGAACGTCAACGACGTGATCTGCGTCGGTGCCGAGCCGCTGGCGATGCTCGACTACATCGCGATCGAGCGCGCCGACCCCGCCGTCTGCGAGCAGATCGGCGTCGGCCTGGCGCGCGGCGCCGAACTGGCCGGCGTCGAGATCCCGGGCGGAGAGCTGGCGCAGCTCGGCGACATGGTGCGCGGTTTCGACGTCGCCGGCGCCTGCTTCGGCACGGTCGCGCTCGACGCGATCGTCGACGGCTCGGCGATCCGCCCCGGCGACGTCGTGATCGGCCTCCCCTCCTCGGGCATCCACTCCAACGGCTACACGCTCGCCCGTACCGCGCTCGACGGCCTGCAGCTCGGCGAGGACCCCGAAGGACGGCTCGGCCGCCCGCTCGGCGAGGCGCTGCTGGAGCCGACCGAGATCTACGTCAAGCCCGTGCTGGAGCTGCTGCGCTCCGACGTGGAGGTGCGCGGCCTCGCCCACATCACCTCGGGCGGCCTCGGCAACCTGCTGCGGCTCGCCTTCGAGGGCGGCTTCGAGATCGACGACCCGCTGTCCGTGCCGCCGGTCTTCGAGCTGATCCGCGAGCGGGGCTCCGTCCCCGACAGCGAGATGTACGAGGTCTTCAACATGGGCTGCGGCTTCTGCTGCGTCGTCGGCGCGGGACACGAGGCCGCGGCGTTGCAACTTCTGCGCCGCCACTACCCCGACGCGAAGCCGATTGGCAGGGCCGTCGAGGGATCGCGCGAAGTCCTGCGGGGATGACCACCCAGCCCTCCCAGCCCTCCAGCTCGATGATCGGCACCGTGCTCTCCGGTCGCTACCGACTGGAGGCCAAACTGGGCAGCGGCGGCATGTCGACCGTCTACCTGGCGCGCGACGCCACGCTCGACCGGCCGGTCGCGGTCAAGGTGATGCACCGCGAGATGTCCGAGCAGGAGGACCAACTGCAGCGCTTTCGCCAGGAGGCGCGCGCCGTCGCCAAGCTCTCCCATCCCAACGTCGTCTCGGTGATCGACGCCGGCGAGGACGGCGGCCACCCCTACATCGTCTTCGAGTACGTCAAGGGCGAGACGCTCAAGCAGCGGATCAAGCGCGAGGGCGCGCTCGACGTCCAGGACTCGATCGCCTACGCGATCGAGGTGGCGCGCGGCCTCGGGGTCGCCCACGCCCGCAACATGGTCCACCGCGACATCAAGCCGCAGAACGTGCTGATCGACGAGGACGGCCGCGCCAAGCTGACCGACTTCGGCATCTCGCGCCAGCTCGAACAGGACGGAGTGACGGCGACGGGCCGGGTGCTCGGGACGACCGACTACGTCGCCCCCGAGCAGGCGATGGGAAAGCCGGTGGACCCGCGCTCCGACGTCTACTCGCTCGGGGTCGTCCTCTACGAGATGCTGGTCGGCCAGGTGCCGTTCAGCGCCGACAGCCAGGTCGGCGTCGCGATGAAACACGTCAACGAGGAGCTGCCCGATGTGCAGCGGCGCCGACCGGAGGTCTCGGCGGCGGTGGCGCTAGTCGTCGAGCGCGCGACCGCGAAGGACCCGGCCGAGCGCTACCAGCAGGTCGCCGAGATGGTCGACGACCTGGAGACCGCGCTCGAAGTCGAGGCGGCGCGGGCGGGCACGACCACGGGTGAGGCGACCAGCGTCCTCGAGGCGGTGCCGCCGCCGAGGCGCAAGCTGTCGCGGCGCACCCGCCTGTCCTGGGCGGCGATCGCGGCCCTTCTCCTGGTCGCCGGCGGGGCGCTGCTCGCCGTGCAGCTGATCTCGAGCGGGATCGGCGGAGGAGGCGCCAACGAGGGCAAAGGGACGCCAGTCAAGATCGCCTCCGCCACCGACTACGACCCGCAGGGCGACGGCGAGGAGGGCAGCGACACGGTCGACTTCGCCGCCGACGGCAACCCGACCGGCACCGCCTGGGAGAGCGAGCACTACGACGCCGACTCGTTCGCGGAAATCAAGACCGGCCCGGACGCGGGCGTCGGCCTCTACGTGACCGTCTCCTCGCCCTCGACCCCGGCGCGGATGATCGTCCGCTCCCCCACGCCCGGCTGGGACGCCAAGGTCTACGCCGCTTCAGAAGGGCCGCCGGAAGACCTCGAAGGGTGGGGCGAGCCGGTCGGCGAGGTCACGGACGCCGGCGGCACGCAGGAGATCGATCTCAAGGTGCGGCAGCGCTCGACCTACTTCCTGCTCTGGTTCACGCGGCCCTCCGGAGCGCGCGACGAAGCCGGCCGCTACCAGGTCGAGGTCAGCGACGTGAAGCTGCTGGACTAGAACTCATGCGACCGCACCTGCTCGTAGCGCTCGCAGGCGAGCTCGACCAGGCGGTCGCAGAGCTGCGGGTAGGGCAGGCCGCTTGCCTCCCAGAGCTTGGCGTAGACGCTGGTTTCGGTGAAGCCGGGCATCGTGTTGATCTCGTTGACGAGGACGGCGCCGCCGGGCTCGACGAAGAAGTCGCAACGGGCTAGGCCGGCGCAGCCGCCGAGGGCGAATGCCTCGACCGCCAGCTCGCGCACGCGGGCCGCCTGCTCCTCCGGAATCTCAGCCGGGACGACCAGCTCCATGCCGCCCTCGCCGTACTTCGTCTCATAGTCGTACCAATCGCCGTGCGCGACCACCTCGCCCGGCAGCGAGGCCTCTGGCCGCTCGTTGCCGAGCAGCGAGCACTCGACCTCGCGGCCGTGCGCCGAGGCCTCGACGATGACCCGGGGGTCGTGGCGCAGCGCCAGCTCGACCGCCCGGTCGAGCTCCTCGCCGGCGCCCTCGACCCGGCTGATGCCAACGCTCGATCCGAGCCGCGACGGCTTCACCCAGAGCGGCGAGCCGAGCGCGGCGCAGCGCTCGCGCCAGCCCTCCTCGCCGACGGCAACGAACTCGACCTGCGGCAGGCCGCGCTCGGCGCAGAGCCGCTTCAGGGTCAGCTTGTCCATGCAGACCGCGGAGGCGAGCACGTCGGAGCCCACGTACGGCACGTCGAGCCACTCGATCAGCCCCTGGATGCAGCCGTCCTCGCCGAACGGCCCGTGCAGAGCCGGGAAGACGACGTCGGCGGCCAGCAGTCCCGCCCCCGGCGAGAGCGCCACCGGGCCGCCCTCCCACTCCCAGGTGCCGTCACGGGCGATCCGCACCGGCACGGCCTCGTGGCCGGCCGCCGCAAGGCCCTTCGCGACCGCCTCGCCGGAACGCAGCGAGACCTCGTGCTCGGAGGAGCGGCCGCCGCAGAGCACCGCCACCCTCATTCGACTTCTTCTTCCGGTTCGGCGACGCCCGCGGCGCCCGGGGTGCGCTTGCCGACGACCACGCTGACGCCGCTTCCGGGCTCCACTTCGGAGCCCGGCGGCGGGAACTGGTCGGTAACCCGCCCCACCTGCGCTTCGACTTCGGTCGGTTCTTCGGTCACGTTGGGCTCGAGCCCGGCGGCGCGCAGCGCTTCCACCGCGTCGGCGCGCTCGTCGCCGATCACGCTCGGCACGCTCACCTGCTCTTCGCCCTGCGAGACGACAATCGTCACGCTCGATCCAAGCGGCAGCTCCGAGCCGGCGCTCGGGCCCTGCCGGATCACTTCGCCGGCGGGCGCCGAGCTTTCTTCTTCTTCGACGTTCGGCGAGAGCCCGCGCGAGCGGATCTGCTGCACCGCCAGCGAGCGCTGCGTGCCGACCAGGACCGGGACCTTGATCAGCCGCGGGCCCTTCGAGACGGTGAGGACGACGGTGGAGCCGCGCGTCGCCGTCGAGCCGCCCGAGGGACTCGACTTGATCACGACGCCCGCTTCCACCTCGTCGGAGTTCACCTGGCGCACGAGCGGCTCGAAGCTCGCCTCTTCGAGCGCCGCCACGGCGTCGTCCTGGGCCTCGCCGGCGAGCCCGGGGACCTTCGCCGAGCCCGGGCCGGAGCTGACCGTCAGGCCCACCTTCGGCTTCGAGCAGAAGAAGCTGAGGAAGGCGCACTCGAGCGACGCCTCGCCGGCCGGCGGGTCCTGCTCCAGCACGGTGCCGGAGGCGACGTCGCGGCGCACCTTCTTGACCTCCCCCACCTTGAAGCCGTCCTGCTCCAGCAGCGAGATCGCGACGTTGAGCTGGTTGTCGGTCACCGGCGGCACCTCGGTGCTGGTGTCGCGGGTCAGGGCGAAGCCGGCGAGGATCCCGAGCAGCACGGCGAGGGCGAGCGCCCCCCAGAGCCAGTTGGCGCGGCGGCGTTCCTCCGCGGCGGCGGCCGCGGCGGCTGCCTCCTCGGACCCGACGACGGGGGGCGGCAGCGGCGCGAAGGCGGCCGTTCCCTGGCCGGCGACGCCCGGTTCGCGCAGCGCCGCGTCGAGGGCGGCGACGAAGGCGTCGGCGCTCTGGAAGCGCTGCCCCGGATCCTTTGCCAGCGCCCGCATCGTCACCGCGTCGAGCGCCGGCGAGACGCTCGGGTTGATCGAGCTGGGCCGCCGCGGCGCCTGCGAGACCTGCTTCATCGCGATTGCCACGGCGGAGTCCGCCTCGAACGGGACCCGCCCGGTCAACGCCTCGTAGAGGATCACCCCGACCGAGTAGAGGTCGGAGACCGCGGTCACCTCCTGGCCCTGCGCCTGCTCGGGCGAGAGGTAGTGCGGGGTGCCCATCACCGAGCCGACCTGGGTGATCTCCGAGGCGCCGGCGCGGGCGATGCCGAAGTCCGTGACGGTCGCCTTCCCCTCAGCGTCGACGATCACGTTCTGCGGCTTGAGGTCGCGGTGGACGACGCCGTGGCGATGGGCGAAGCCGGCCGCCTCCAGCACCTGGCGCACCAGCCCGGCCGCCTGCTCCGGCGTCAGCCCCTGGTCGATCAGCTCCTTCAGCGAGCGGCCCTCGAGCAGCTGCATCGCGATGTAGTAGGTGCCGTCGACGTCGCCGCGGTCGAAGACGGCGACGACGTTGGGATGTTGCAGTCCCGCCGCGGCCTCCGCCTCTCGGCGGAAGCGCTCGACGAACTCGCGATCCTGGGCGAAGCGCGCGTGCAGGACCTTGAGCGCGACCTGCCGCTGCAGGTGGGAGTCCTCGGCCAGCCAGACGTCTGCCATGCCGCCCGAGCCGAGCCGGCGCAGCAGCCGGTAGCGCTGGTCGACGACGGCGCCCTCGGTCACCTCGAGCATGCGCTGCCTTCTATCTCATTCATCGATCAGCGCTTCGGCGACTTCACGGAAGATCGGCGCCGCGATGTCGCCGCCGAACGCGGTCGTGCACTCGACCGTAGCGGCGATCGCGATCTGGGGGTCGTCGGCGGGGGCGAAGCCGATGAACCAGGCCTGGTTGACGTCGGCGCCGCCGCAGGCGTCGTTGAAGGGCGTTTCCGCCGTCCCGGTCTTGCCGGCCACCGGCACGCCGGAGATGGCGGCATTGGTGCCGGTCCCTTCGCTCACCACCCCTTCCATCGCCGTGGTGAGCGCCGCCGCCGTCTCCTCCTCGATCGGCTGGCTGTAGCGGGACGGGTCGAGGCGATCGGTGACGCGACCGTCTGGGTCGACCACCCGGCTCCAGATCTGCGGCTTCATCAGGGTGCCGCCGTTGGCGACCGCCGCCGCCACCTCGGCCATCTGCAGCGGGGTCACGGCGAGGCGCTCCTGGCCGATCGCCATCCGCGCCACGTCGACCGGGTCGCCCCGGCCGAGCAGGTCGCCGCCTTCGAAGACGCCGCTGCGGTAGACCTGATCGTCGGGCAGGTCGATCGCCGGCGTCGAGCCGAAGCCGAACCCGTCCATGTAGTCAAAGAGGGTTTCGGAGCCGACCTCTTCGCCGACCTGCGCGAACCAGGTGTTGACCGAGTTGGTCAGCGCCGTGTCGAGCCCGATTCCGCTGAAGCTCTGGTTGAAATCGTTGGAGAGCGGCTGGCCTTCGACCTCGAGGGTGCCAGGTGCGTCGAGGGTCGTCTCCGGGGTGATCGCGCCGCTGTCGAGCGCCGCGGCGGCGGTCACCACCTTGAAGGTCGAGCCGGGCGGATACTGGCCCTGGGTGGCGCGGTTGAGCAGCGGCGACTCCGGTTCGCTCGTGTTCAGCTCGGTCTGTTCGAAGGGGATGCGATTCGGGTCGTAGGGCGGATTGGAGGCCAGCACCCGCACCCGCCCGGTGCTCGGCTCGATCGCGACGACGGCGCCGAATCCCGCCGCTTCCAGCGCCCCCATCGCGATCCGCTGCGCTTCGGGGTCGAGGTTGGTGACGACGTCGTTGCCCTCCTGCGCCTGGCCGCGCAGCTCGTCGATCAGCGAGACGAATTCGGACTCGTTGCCGACCAGTTCGTCGTTGTGGAACTGCTCGAACTCGCTGTCGCCCTGGCGCACGAAGCTGTAGCCGACCGGATGGCCAAAGAGGCTGCCTTCGGGGTAGCGCCGCACGTAGCGCAGGTCGTCGCCGCGCCCCTTGGCCACCGAGCGGGCGATCACGGTCCCATCGGCGGCGAGGATGCGCCCTCGCTCGATCCGCTGCTGCTCGAGCAACGGCCGCTTGTTCGCGGTTTTTTCCTTCAGCGCCTCGGCGTCGAAGACCGACCAGTAGGACGTGAAGCCGACGAGCACGGCGAAGAGGGCGACGATCAGGGCGAAGAGCTTGACGATCTGGCCGTTCATCGCGTCACGCCGGTTCCGGGGCGAGGGGTCCGGTCCGCGCCGCGGCGGCAGCCTCGCGGCGGGCCCGGTCGGAGACGAGCAGGAGCAGGGCCAGCAGCACGAAGTTGGCGACGATCGAGCTGCCGCCGTAGCTGACGAAGGGGAGCGTGACGCCGGTCAGCGGGATCACCCGGGTAACGCCGCCGATGATCACGAAGGCCTGGATCGCGAAGACCGCGGTCAGCCCCGTCGCCAGCAGCTTCGAGAAGCCGTCGTCGGCGAGCAGGGCGATCTTGAAGCCGCGCGCCGCGAACAGCAGGTAGGTGAGGACGAGAGCCGAGGCGCCGAAGAGGCCGACCTCGTTGACGATCAGCGAGTAGATCGTGTCGGTCTGCGCCGCCGGCAGCAGCGGCGCATTGGTGCCCGGGATCTCGATCAGCGCCTGGCCGAAGCCGACGCCGAAGAGGCCGCCGTCGGCCTGGGCGAAGATCGATTGCAGGATCTGGTAGCCGGTGTCGGTCGGGTCCTGGTAGGGGTCGAGCCAGATCTGGATGCGGTCGTGGACGTGGGGCACGGTCGAGGCGAAGAACCAAGCGCCGGCGAGGAACATCGTCATCCCGATCGCGACGAACGAGAAGCGCGCGGTGGCGACGTAGAGCAGGGCCAGGAAGGCGGCGAAGAACATCAGCGAGCTGCCGAGGTCGCGGATGAAGACGAGCATGAACATCGCCGCGCCCCAGACGACGAGCAGCGGGCCGAGGTGCTTGAGCGGCGGCAGGGTCACCCCCAGCACGCGCCGCGCGCCGACGATCAGCATCTCGCGGTGCTCGCGCAGGTAGCTGGCGAGGAAGATGACGATGCAGATCTTCGAGAACTCGGCCGGCTGAAAGGCGAGCGGCCCGAGCTTGACGCCGAGATAGGCGCCGTTGACCTGCTGGCCGATCCCGGGCACCCGCGGCGCCAGCAGGAGCAGCAGGCCGGCGATCGCGATCGTGTAGCGGTAGCGCTCCAGCACCTCGTAATCGCGCAGGAACTGAATCGCCAGCGCGAAGAGGACGAGGCCGAGCACGAACCAGTTGGCCTGGTCGCGGGCGAGGTCGGCGTCGATGCGGTAGATCATCACCAGCCCGAAGGCGGTCAGCAGCGCCGCCAGCGGGAAGAGGTAGGGGTCGGCGTTGGGCAGCCTCAGCCGCAGGAAGACGTGGGTGGCGAGGCAGACCGCGAGGAAGTAGGCGCCGTAGATGAGGCTGAGGTCGCCGACCTTGGCCTGCTCCTGGGCGAAGACGGCCGCGAAGCCGGCGCTGAGCAGCAACGCCACAGGGACGAGGGCGACCAGCTCGCGGTTGCGGGCGGACCTCACGATTTCGGGGCGGGAGCGCGGTCTTCGCTCGGCGGGGCCCTCAGTTGGCCGCGTTCGATCTCTTCGACCAGCGAGACGGCGTCCTCGCGCGAACGCAGCTCATGGCCGGTGACCGCGTCGCGGCGCTTGCCGGCGAGCGAGGCAGTCTGGATCGGGCTCGCGTAGCGCTCCTCGTAGAGCTCGATCCCCAGCGGCAGCTCGTAGGGGAAGCCGCGGTAGAGGGCGACGCGGCCCGCCTCGTCGGTGCCGAGGAACCAGACCTGGCGGCTCGCGTACCAGCCGCCGAACACGAGCACGGCGAGGAGCGCAAGCGTCGCGAGCGCCTTGGCCGCCGTGCGCAGCGGGCGGCGGCGCGGCTGCGCGGCGAGCTGCTCGCGGCGCTCCCTCGCCGCCGCGGCGGCGGCGCGCTTGCGCACCTCGGTCGCGGTGAGGCCCGCCTCCTCGGCGGCGGAGCCGACCAGCGTCGCGTCGCCAGCGTCGTCGTTGGCGGCGGCGCGGCGGGGCGCGGCGGCGTCCTCGACCCGGAAGGCGAGCGCCGTGATGTTGTCGCGGCCGCCCGCCTTGTTGGCGGCGTCGACAAGCGCGCGGACCGCCTCCTTCATCGACCGGGCGCCGCCGAGCACGGCGGCGATCTTCTCCTCGTCCACCATGGTCGTCAGGCCGTCGGAGCAGAGCATGAAGACGTCGCCGGGAGCCGCCGGCACGGTGTGCACGTCGACCTCGACCCGCGGCTCGGGACCGAGGGCGCGGGTGATGATCGAGCGCTGCGGGTGGTCGACGGCCTGGGCGTCGGTGATCTGCCCCTTGCGCCGCATCTCCTCGACCAGCGAGTGGTCGCGGGTCAGCTGCTCGAGCTTGCCGCCCCGCAAACGGTAGGCGCGGCTGTCGCCGACATGGCCGATGCCGACCTCTTCGCTCTCGGCGTGGACGATCGCCGCCGTGATCGTGGTCCCCATTCCGGCCCGCGAAGGGTCGGAGCGAGCGAGCTCGTGGATCTCGCGGTTGGCCGCCTCGATCGTCTCGCGCAGGACCCGCTCGGGCGGCGCGTCGGGGAGGTCGCGGTCGAAGGCGTCGGCAGCAGCCTTGGAGGCGACCTCACCGGCCTGGGCGCCCCCCATGCCGTCGGCGACGACGAAGATCGGCGGACGGACGTAGAACGAGTCCTCGTTCTCGCTGCGCTGGCGGCCGGTGTCGGTGCGGAACGCCTGGTCGTCTACCCGCAGCATCGCCGGCCTCCGCCCCGGAGCGCGCGCCTCACCGGCCCGCCTCGAACCTGAACTCGGTGTCGCCGATCCGCACCACGTCGCCGTCGACCAGCTCGGCCTCGCCGTAGAGGCTGGCGTCGTTGAGCAGCGTGCCGTTGGTCGACTTCATGTCTTCGACGTAGGTCCTGCCATCGCGGGAGAAGATCCTGGCGTGGATGCCGGAGGCGTAACGGTCGTCGATGCGCAGGTCGGCCTCGGCCGAGCGCCCGATTGAGAGCCCGCCGAGCAGGTCGAAGCGCTCCCCCTCGCGCACGCCGCCGCCGCGGATCGCGACCAGCCAGGCGTCGGCGCTGGCGGGGGCGTCGCCAAGCGGCGCGACCGCGTGGAAGCCGGTGGCGTCGGGGGCCGGCGCCACCGTGCGGCGCAGGTCCTTGAGCGCGCTGCGGGCGATCCCGAGCAGGAAGAGGTAGAGGACGGCGAGGAAGCCGAACTTCAGCGCGACGCTGATGGGGTCGTAGTCCACGCCAGCACCCTAATGACGGCCCCAGATCGCCGCCGGACTAGGAGGCGAAACCCTCCTAGTCCTCATTGCTCGACGTCGAACCGAAACGTCGTCGTGCCGAGGGTCACTCGCTCGCCGCCCCGCAGGCGCGCCGAGGAGACGCGCCGGTCGTCGATCTTGACGCCGTTGGTCGAGCCGAGGTCGGCGATCGTCCACTCGCCCGACGGCGAGCGACGTAGCTCCGCGTGGTGGCGCGAGACGTTGGGATCGCGCAGCACGCAATCGGCGTCCTTGGCCCTGCCGATCGTCGCCCGCGGCCCGTCGAGGACGTAGCGGCGATCGCCGAGCGAGACGACGGCGCGGGTCGCCACCTCGGCCCGACCGGCTGCCTGCCCCGACGGCTGCGCGTCGCGCACCGCTGAGTAGACCATCGTGTGCCCCTCCTCGCCCTGGCTGGGGCTGGCCCCCTCGTGGGCGGGCGGCTTGACGAGGCGGGCCTGGATGCCGAACTCGCCGAGCCGCAGTCGCTCGTCGGTCTCGAAGCTGACGGTCGGCCGGGTCAGCAGGTCGTAGCCGCGGCGGCGGGCATGCTCGAGCAGGTAGCCGGTCAACTCCTGCTCGAGCGAGCGCTCGTAGCCTTCGAGGCGGCTGCGATCGCGGCTGGAGAGGTAAACCGTGTACTCGTTCGGCACGTGGACGCGGGCCACTCCCGCGGTCTTGTTCGCGTCCATCTCCTTGGCCAGCTTGCGGGCCAGCTCGACTGGCTGCACCTCGGAGCTGAAGGCACGGCTGAAGACCCCCTCGACGAGGCCTTCGATCCGACTCTCGAGGTTGCGCAGGACGCCGATTGGGGAATCCTAGATGTCTAGATGCCGTGGCCGGCCGCCAGCCAGACGCCGGCGAAGATCGCGGCCGCTGCTGCTGCGGTGCGAAACCCCAGCGAGGGCGAGGCGGACGAGACCTGGTCGGCAAGGTCGTCGAGCGAGTCCTCGATCGCCGCGCCGAGTTCCTCCAGGCCGGGGCGCCTGCCGGGGCGTCGCTCCAGGCAGGCGTCGATCGTGTCGCAGAGCTCACGGGGCAGGTCGGGCCGGAGGCGGCGCAGCGACCGCGGCCGGGCGCCGATCGCCCGCGCGGTGGCGGCGGGGGTCGAGCGCCGGTTGGGGTTCTCCCCACCCCAGCACTCGTACAAAGTCAGGGCGAGCGAGTAGACGTCGGCCTCGGGCCCGGCCGGTCTGCCTTCCGCCTGCTCGGGCGACATGTAGGCGAGGGTGCCGACGACGTCGCCGGGGGCGGTCAGCGCGGCCGCGTCGGCAAGACGGGCGACGCCGAAGTCCATCAGCTTGGCGCGGGGCTCCCCGTCGCGGTCGTCCACCAGCACGTTCTGCGGCTTGACGTCGCGATGGACGACGCCGCGGGCGTGGGCGTGATCGAGCGCCTCGCAGAGGTCGGCGCCGATCTCGGCGATTGCGCGGTCGCTGAGGGCGGCGTCGGCGCTGAGCGTCGCGAGGGTGCCGCCCTCGACCATCTCGGTGACGAGCAAGGCGTTACCGTCCTCCTCACCCATCTCGTAGAGGGTGACGATGCCGGGGTGGTTGAGCCGGGCCGCCGCCTGCGCCTCGCGCAGCACCCGCCGGCGGGCCTCGCCGCGCGACTCGATCGCCTTGACGGCGACGCTGCGCTCCAGCCGACCGTCCCAGGCCTCGTAGACGACGCCGAACCCGCCGCTGCCGATGCGACGCTCGATCAGGAACCGGTCGAGTACGAGCGAGCCCACCACAGCGTCCACCGACTTCGCCGCGAGGAGCGGGTTTTCCTGCGCCAGAGGTGCAAAAAAGTCACCGTTTGCGGGGGGTCTGACGGCGGCGACCTGTCCGCTGTGCATACTCTCCCCGCCCAGCCAACCAGCTTGGAGAGCCGCTCGTGGAGGATTCCCCCGCATCCCGCCCGCCGCGCCAGCGGCCCAAACGTCGCCCGGAACGCCAGCAGATAATGCTGCGGCGGGGGCTCGCCCTCGGCGCCGGCCTGCTGATCCTGATCCTTCTGGTGCTCGGCGTGCGCGGCTGCCTCGACGCGCGCAAGGACCGGGCGCTGCGCGACTACGCCACCGACGTCGCCCAGATCGTCGACGAGACCGACCAGACGAGCAAGAGCTTCTTCGGCAAGCTCTCGGACCCGGGCGGCCTCTCGGTCACCGAGTTCGTCGCCGAGGTGGAAGCCGACCGCAGCGCGATGGACAACTACCTCTCGCGGATCGACGGGCTCGACGCGCCGGGCGACATGAGCGAAGCGCAGGAGGCGCTGGAGCTGACCTACGCCCTGCGGGGAAACGCGATGGCCGAAATCTCGGCGAAGATGAGCACCGCCCTGGGCGACGTTGGGGCGGAGCGGGCGACCGCCGCGATCGCCAACCAAATCCGCAAGCTGCTTGCGAGCGACGTCCTCTACGCCGCGGTCGTCCGGCCTGAGATGGAGGCGGCGCTCACCGACAACGGGATCGAAGAGGAGGTGCCGGAGAGCGTCTTCGTACCCGACGACACCAAGTGGCTCGACGAGAGCGAAGTGGCCGACGCCCTCAGCCAGGTCAGCGGCGCGACCGGGGCGGCGACGCCGGGCGTCCACGGGCTCGAACTGACCGGCGTCGCGATCGACGGCACCGAACTGTCGTCCGAAGAAGCGGTCTCGATCAGCGCCGAAGAAACGCCCGAACTGGAAGCGACGGTTGAAAACCAGGGCGAATCGACCGAGAACGGGGTGACCGTCTCGGTGACCGTCGGCGGCACCACCCTGCAGGGCGAGATCAGCACCGTCGGCGCCGGCGAAACGGCGACGGCGACGATCCCACTGGTCCCGACGCCGAAAGGCGAAGTGACGCTCGAAGTCGTGGCCGAGCCGGTCCCGGGCGAGCAGATCTCCGACAACAACGAGGACGCCTTCACGGTCACGTTCGAATGAGGGTCGCCTACCTGGGGCCAGCCGGGACCTTCACCGAGGACGCTCTGCGCGAAGCGGCGCCGGGCGAGGAGATCGAGTCGCTGCGCATGCCGACCGTCGCCGACGCGATCCTCGCGGTCGATCGCGGCGAGGCCGAGCGCGCCTTCGTCCCCTTCGAGAACTCGATCGAGGGCTCGGTCCGCAGCACGCTCGACACGCTCGCCTTCGAGGCGGAGGCGGTGACGATCGTCGGAGAGCACGACTTCGAGGTGCACGCGCACCTGATCGCCCGCGAGGGGGTCGGGCTGGAGGACGTCGCCGCGGTCCTTTCCCACCCCCAGCCCCTGGCCCAGTGCGCCCGCTTCCTGCGCGAGCAGCTGCCCGGGGTCGAACGGCGCAGCGTCAGCAGCACCGCCGAGGCCGTGCGGATGGTCGGCGAGTCGGTGCGGCCCTGGGCGGCGATCGGCGCCCGCGCCGCCGCCGACCTCTACGGCTGCGTCGTCCTGCGCGAGGGGATCGAGGACGAGCCCGACAACGTCACCCGCTTCGTCTGGATCGCGCCGGCGGGGACCGCGGCGGCGGGCGGGGAGCACTGGCGCACCTCGCTCGTCTTCTCGGAGCTGGGCGCCGACCACCCGGGCGCCCTGGTCGAGGCGCTGCAGGAGTTCTCGAGTCGCGACGTCAATCTCTCGCGGATCGAGTCGAGGCCACTGCGCCGCGGCCTCGGCCGTTACATGTTCTTCTGCGACGCCGAAGGCAGGGCCGACGACCCAGCTATATCCGAGGCCCTCGCGTCGCTGCGAACGAAAGCGGAGTCCGTGCGCATCTTGGGGTCCTATCCGGCCGGCTGAGCAGGTCGTGGGCGCGCCCCGAACGGGCGGATACTCAGAGCGAGCGAAGCGGGCGAGTCCGGGCGGGGCGTGCCCCCACCCTGCACCTCCTTGCGCCTGCGTAGAATCTTGGAGCAACATGGCACGAGTCCTCGTACTCAACGCTACGTATGAGCCGATCAACGTGTGCACGTTGCGACGGGCGGCTGTGCTGCTTCTCAAGGAAAAGGCTGAGATGCTGGAGAGGCGCGAAGGGGCGATCCACTCGGAGCGGATGACGCTGGAGCGGCCCGACGTGATCCGGCTCGTCAACTACGTGCGGGTGCCGCGCGAGGCGCACCGGCGGCGGATCACCCGGCGTGCCGTGCTCGCCCGCGACGCCTGGACGTGCCAGTACTGCGGCTCGCGCAAGTCCGGCCTCACCGTCGACCACGTGATCCCGCGCAGCCGCGGCGGCAAATCGGTCTGGGAGAACATCGTCGCCGCCTGCGCCGCCTGCAACCGCCGCAAGGGCAACCGCCTGCCGCGCGAGATCCAGATGCACCCCCGCAAGCGCCCGAAGGCGCCGCCGCCGACCGTCTTCATCCAGGTCGCGACCCCGTCGATCCCGCCGGCCTGGCAGCAATACCTGCCGGCGGCGGCGTGATCTACCGCGCCTGCTTCGGACTGCTCGTCGCGCTCCGCATCGATGCGGAGACGGCGCACCGGGTCGCGGCGTTCTCGCTGCGGGCGCTGACCGCCCCGGCGCCGGTCCTGCGAGCGCTGCACCGGCTGCTCGCCCCGCGCCACCCGGCCCTGCGGGTGAAGGCGCTCGGGCTCGACTTCGCCACGCCGCTCGGGTGCGCCGCCGGGGTCGACAAGAGCGGCACCTGGTTCGAGGCCCTCCACGCGCTCGGCTTCGGCGCGGTCGAGGTCGGCTCGGTGACGGCGGTCGGTCAGGACGGCAACCCGCGGCCGCGGGTTGCGCGCCTCCCCCGCGAGCGGGCCCTGGTCAACGCGATGGGCTTTCCGAACGAGGGCGCCGCCGCGGTGGCGCAACGGCTTGGGCGGCGTCGCCTGCCAGGCGCCGTCGTCGGCGTCAACGTCGGCAAGACGATGACGGTGGACCTGGCCGATGCGGTCGAGGACTACCGCCGCGCTGTGCGCGCTGTGGCCCCCGTCGCCGACTACCTCGTCCTCAACGTCAGCTCGCCCAACACGCCGGGCCTGAGGAGAATGCAGGCGGCCGAGCAGCTCATCGCGCTCTTCCGCGGCGCCCGCGAGGAGGCGGAGAGCGTGCGTCCGGGAGTGCCGTTGCTGGTCAAGATCTCGCCCGATCTGGACGACGCCGAAGTCGACGCGGTCGCCGCAGCCGCGCTCGAGGTCGGCGCCGATGGCATCGTGGCCGTCAACACCACCGTCGACCGCTCGGTCGCGCCGGGTAGCGAGAGCTGCCTCGAAGGGCGCGGTGGGATCTCGGGAGCGCCGCTCCAGGCCCGCGCCGTCGCCGTCCTGAAAAGGCTCCACGAGCGGGTCGGCGGGCGACTCCCGATCGTCTCGGTGGGCGGGATCGAGACCGCCGAGGACGCCTGGGAGAGGATCCTCGCCGGCGCCTCCCTGATCCAGACCTACACCGGCTTCGTCTACGGCGGACCGCTCTGGCCCCGTCGCGTCAACCGCGGCCTCTCCCGCCTCCTGCGCGAGTCGGGCTTCGCCTCGATCGAAGCTGCGGTCGGGCAGGGCCGCGCGGGCAGTGCGGGGTCCGGTGCGGGGTCCGAAGGGAGTCGGGCGCTACTCGTCGACGCCGGGGAGCGCCTC
>DASWMG010000291.1:0-5903 GCA_036399875.1 Solirubrobacterales bacterium | reverse complement strand
GGCGACGCCGAGCGTGATCAGGTTGACGCGCTGCTTCATCGCTCGCTCATTCCATCGAGCGTTCCTCGACGACCTCGAAGATCCCGTCGGCGCCTACCGATTCGACGAACTCGTCGGCGGCCGCACGCCGCTCGTCGTATTCGCCGCCTTCCTGGCCGGCTCGCAGCTCCTCGAGCGTGCCGTCGAAGAGGCCGAAGGTGATCACCTCGTTCTCGTCGTTGAGGTTCTGCAGCGCGTAGAACTTCTTCCAGCCTGACGGCAAGTTCGACGTGTCGTCAGGGACGAACGCTCGTTTGAAGTCCTCCATCGAGCCCGGCTTCAGCTTGCGAACGGTCAATGCGCAGAGCATCGGTTCTCCTTTCGTCGGCCTGCCTGATGACGAGGTTACGCCGAGTCGGCGAGTTCGTCAGCCCAAGGGGACCAGGCGAAGGATGGGGATGACGCGGCCGCAACGGCTGGCGCGCCGGCGGTAGTTCGCGAAGGGCGGGAACACCCGGTCGGCGAGCTCCCAAAGCCGTCCCTGCGCCGCTTCGTCCTCGACCACTTCTGCGCGGAACGGACGCCCGTTCAGCTGCACCTCCGGATGCGCGCGGGCGTTGTGGAACCAGGCGGGGTGCTCCGGCGCGCCGGCCTTCGATGCGACGACGATCACGTCCTCGCCGTCGTTGAAGTAGATGACGCCGTTGCGCCTCACCTGGCCGCTGCGGGCGCCGCGGGTCTCCAGCAGGGCGGTAGGGATGACGAGGGCAGTGCCGAGTCGGCCGCGCGTGAGGCGCAGCAGGACGGGATCGACCTTCCAGCCGATCGTCCTGGACAGCCAGAGGCCGAGGCGCGACCCGGCGAAGCGGGCCCACGCTCGGTAGAGCCGGCCGCGAGGGCGCTGGGGATCCACGTGCCGCATGGCGTCGGACAGCATGGCGACCGAGACGCTACAGCCCCATCGGCTTGCCTAGATTTCCTCCATGAGTCCGGATCTGGCGACGGCCGGAACCCCGGTCATCGAGGATAAGGACTCACAGCAAATCGGCTTCAGCAAGTCCGACCGCGGCCGGATCGGCCTCAATCGCGAAAATCCGTAGGCGGCGAGAGCACACCGGGACCCCGCCATAGCCAGCTCACACGCTCAGTGCGTCATAGAAGGCCTTGATCTCGTCGGAGAGTGGCGGTCGGCCAACCGCAAGCGGCGAAACAACGGCCAGCTTTTCGGTCACTGACTTCAGAAGACCTACTCCTGCGAACTTCCCTCTTCCGGAAGTGAAGTCGTGGAATGCAGTATGGGTAGTCACCCACCGCGGATCGAGTGGGAGGACAACCTTGCGCTTCCCTTCCTTCAGGTAGATGTGGGGATCGACGTCTATGTCGCCGGTCAACTCGAAGTCGGACCTCATTTTGTCGGCGCCAGTCATTCCCTTAGTCCAAAACGTTTCGTCGAACGAGATGCGAGCCCCCACAGCCTGCTCTCCTAACTCGCTGATCGCAGATAATGGAATTGCGCGGGCGCGCCACGACTTGAAGACCTCCTCAAAGGCGACCATTACCGGAACGAGCTGTATACCCATGCTGCGGAGCGTCGTCGTTTCTAGCGATGCGAGAGCGGCGATCGGTCCACCTAAGACACTTTGCGCTGCCGGGTCGAGAAGTATTCGTGAGACGTTTAAGTAGTCCAAGCTGGCAAGCTCCTCCTGCCAGATGCTCCCCTCGCTGAGGCGGTCTCGGATTCGCTTCTCATGGACTGCCTTCATCTGGAGCAGATCGTCAACCGAGTAATGGCTTCCGCCCCCATCGATTTCCTCATGATGGTTTGGACACAGGAGAATGAGGTTCTCATACCTATTCAGGATCTGTTGGCTGGCGTCTGTATCGCCCCTGGTCCACTTGTCGCTCGACGCGACAATGTGTGCCATCTCGCCGCGAAGCCGAGTAGGGCGTCCGCTCCAGACCAGTTCTCGGCCACAGCCCGGAAACGAACAGATGCCATACGCCCGAGTCCAGAGCTTCACCGCCTCGGATCGTGGGATCGTCTTTCGAGCCATTCGCCGCTCCTTCAGCATTCCAAGCGCCGTTGACACTTTATTCGAGTTCGCAAGTCCGGGCTAGCTTGCCGGAGATACGTTGCTTCCAAGTAAGCATGAATCCAGTCTCAGCGGAAATCGCGGTACTCAAAGCGCTTGTCGGCGAGAGGCCGATATCTTCCTGTGTTTCATGGTTCTTTCTCCTGGCGAGAGGCTCGACCTCAAGAAACAGATCGCTGAG
Source organism: Solirubrobacterales bacterium (assembly GCA_036399875.1). Taxonomy (GTDB): domain Bacteria; phylum Actinomycetota; class Thermoleophilia; order Solirubrobacterales; family 70-9; genus VRUE01. The sequence goes on along the minus strand of DASWMG010000291.1, from coordinate 3,650 downwards.
ACCCTAGGCAAACAGGAGTGGCCGGAGATCGATCTGACCTTGTCGGAGTTCGGCTTTAAGGTCGCTGATACTTGGGATGGCGGCCGCTACGACTACGTACTGTCCATGCTTGCTGGCAGCAAGGCTGACGGGGCATTGGTTGAGCTTGCCGGATACTTGCGCCCGGCGTCGGTGCCTAGCCCAATAGAAAGCGCGCATGGTTTTTCGGACCCTTTGAGTCCTTGGTCAACCGGTGGCTTTCGTCTTTTCATCAGTCACGTCAGTGATTTCGCGGAACACGCGGGATCACTCCGGGAGGAGCTGTTGAAGCGTTCGGTTGACTCCTTCGTCGCTCACGACTCGATTGAACCAACTGAGGAGTGGCAGGAGATAATCATTACGGCCTTGCGAAGCTGTGATGCCTGCTTGGCGCTTCTGACGCCAGGGTTTTCGGAAAGCGATTGGACCGACCAAGAGGTCGGCTGGGCCATGGCGCGTAAATTGCTTGTGGTTCCGCTTGAGTTTGGCTTAACTCCCTACGGCTTCCTCGGTCGGCATCAGGCACTGCATGTCAAATCGGATCAGAGTCCGGCTGACATCGCCCTGGGAGTGTTCGAGCTACTTGTGCGAAAACCCCAGAGTCGAGATGCCATGGCGCGCGCGCTCGTGGCGCGATGGGCGAACACGAGATCGTGGGCTGAAGCGCGCGAGAACTATGGATTCCTCAAAATGATTCCCGACGAGGCCTGGAATCAAAAGCTCGTCACCGAAGTTTGGGAAGCCCATAAGCGAGTTCACGATCTCAGGACGGCGAGCATAAACTGGAAAGACTCCGCGTCTGCATTAGAAGACCTCCTTGGTCACCTCCCCTTCTCGGCACCCTCTGAGTCCGCTGCCCAAGATGCAGATGACATTCCTTTTTGATGCCGGATCGATCTACAGCCCCATCAGCTTGCCCAGGATCTCCTTCATCACCTCGTCGGTGCCGCCGCCGATCGGGCCAAGGCGGGCGTCGCGGACGGCGCGCTCGATGCCGTACTCGCGCATGTAGCCGTAGCCGCCGTGAATCTGGAGGGTTTGGTCGGCGATCTCCAGGACGGCGCGCTGGGTGACGAGCTTGGCCATGGTGACGTCCTTGATGCAGTCGTGGCCCTCGTGGAAGAGGCGCAGGGCGTTGTAGGTGAGCGCCCGGGCCGCCTCGGTCTGGGTCGCCATCTCCGCCACCTGATGGCGGATCGCCTGGAACTTGCCGATCGGGCGACCGAAGGCTTCGCGGTCGAGGGCGTAAGAGACGCTCAGCTCGATCAGGCGCTGCATCGCGCCCACGGCGCCGATCGCCATCAGCAGCCGCTCCCAGGCGAAGTTGAACATGATCAGCTTGAAGCCGCCGTTCTCCTCGCCGAGCAGGTTCTCGACCGGGACCTCGACGTCGGTGAAGGCCAGCTCACCCGTGTCGGAGGAGTGCCAGCCCATCTTCTCCAGCTTCCGCGTCACCTCGTAGCCGGGCATCTCGCGCTCCAGCACCAGGAAGGAGATGCCGCCGTGGCCGCCCTCCTGCGTCGTCTTGCAGGCGCAGACCAGGAAGTCGGCGCGCACGCCGTTGGTGATGAACGTCTTCGATCCGTTGACGACGTAGCCGCCGTCGACCTTGCGGGCAAAGGTCGAGATGCCCGCCACGTCGGAGCCGGCGCCGGGCTCGGTGATGCCCAGCGCGCCGATCTTCTCGCCGGCGATTCCCGGCACCAGCCAGCGCTGCTTCTGCTCCTCGGTGCCGAAGTTGAAAACCGGCGGCATCGCGATCGAAGTGTGCGCGTTGAGGCCGGCGGCGACCCCGCCCGAGCCGCCCTGGCGCGCCAGCTCCTCGACCCAAACCGCGTCGTGCAGGTGCGTGCCGCCCTGGCCGCCGTACTCCTCGGGGAACTTCAGTCCGAGGAAGCCGAGCTCGGCGCAGCGCCCGTACAGCTCGCGCGGGAATTCGCGCGCCGCCTCCCACTCGTCCACGTGGGGCGCGATCTCCTTGGTGACGAACCGACCGACCGTCTCGCGCAGCTCCTCATGCTCCTCGCCGAAGGGCGGCAGGACGGCCCGGACGCCGCTGTCCTTGACGACGCTCACGCCCGCCGCTCGGCCGTCTTCGCCGGCGGCCGCCAGTCCTCGAGCATCGTGTAGCCGCGGCCCTTGTGGTCGAAGCCGAGCAGGTCGCCCTGCGGGTTCTTCTTGCCGCCATGGTGGTAGGCGCGCACCTCGGCGATCCTGCCGTCGCGCATCTGGAACCACTCGGTGCCGCGGTCCAGCCGTTTCTCGCCGGAGTCCGGCGCCCGCCAGGTCATCGTCCACTCGATCGCGACCTGGTCGCCCTGCTCGATCGCGTTCTCGATGAACCACTGGGCGTCGATGCTCTGCACGCCCAGCTCGGTCATCTTGCCGATCGTCTCGGCCCCCTCATGCGGTCCCAGCCGCGTGTAGTAGTGGACCGCGTCGTCGGTGAAGTGCGCCGCCACCGCCGCGGCGTCGCCCGTGTTGAGCGCCTCGTAGTAGGAGCGGACGTGGTCGACGTGGGACATCGGCGCGCTCCCGGCCTACAGCCCGTAGGAGCGCCCGATCACGTCGAGCATCACCTCGTCCGTCCCGGCCCCGATCCGGTTCAGCCGCACGTCGCGGTAGGCGCGCTCGATCTCGTACTCCTTCATGTAGCCGTAGCCGCCGAGGATCTGGATGCACTCGTCGGCGACCTCGCAGCCGACCCGCGAGGCGAACAGCTTCGCCATCGTGATCTCGCGCACCGGGTACTCGCCGTTGGCGAAGCGCCAGGCGGTCGCGTAGGTGAACTGCTTCGCCGCCTCGGTCTTCGTCGCCATCTCGGCGAACTTGTGGCGGATCGCCTGGAACTTGCCGATCGGCCGGCCGAACGCTTCCCTGTCCTTCGCGTACTCGAGGGTTTTCTCGATCATCCGTTCGCAGCCGGCGTGGCAGCCGGCGGCGGCGACCAGGCGCTCGCCCTGGAGCTCCCAGGCGATGTGGTAGAAGCCTTTGCCGACCTCGCCGAGCACGGCGTCGGCGGGCACGCGGACGTCTTCGAAGGCCAGTTCGCCGGTGTCTGAGGCGTGCATCCCCATCTTCTCCAGCTCGGCGGAGACGCTGAAGCCGGGGACCTTCTCGCCGTTCTCGTCGCGCAGGTCGACGACGAAGAGGGTGATGCCCTCGTGGCGCGCGTTGGGGTCGGTCTTGGCGACGAGGACGATGAAGTCGGCGCGCGGCCCGTTGGTGATGAAGGTCTTGGAGCCGTTGATGACGTACTCGTCGCCGTCGCGGATCGCGGTGGTGCGGATTCCAGCCACGTCGGAGCCCGCGCCCGGCTCGGTGATCCCGAGGCAGCCGACCTTCTCGCCCTTGATCCCGGGCACCAGGTAGCGCTGCTTCTGCTCCTCGCTACCGAGCAGGTGGATGGGAGGCAGGACCATGTCGCTCTGGACGGCGAAGCCCATGTTGGTCCCGCCCGACCCCGAGTAGCTCATGCACTCGGCCCGCACCAGCGAGTAGTAATAGTCGCCGCCTTGGCCGCCGTACTCCTCGGGGAAGCAGAGGCCGAGGAAGCCGAGCTCGCCGGCTCGCTTCATCGCCTCGGTCGGCCAGTAGGTGTCCTCCCACTCGTTGCGGTGCGGCCACAGCTC
>DASWMG010000290.1:0-3383 GCA_036399875.1 Solirubrobacterales bacterium | reverse complement strand
TTCGCGGAGCGAGGGAAGGAGCTGATGACCTGCAACTCCCGGCCGGCCCTGACGAAGGCCATCCCCCGCCGGTTCTTGCGGATCTCAAACCGCTTGGTCGCCTCGGAGCCGCCCCCTTCGACTGCCTTCTCCTCGGCAAAGCCGACCGGGAAGCGGATGATCCGCACGTTGATCGCCCCGACCGCGAGTTGCGCGTTGCTCTTGAGCTCAGATTCCTCTGCGACCAGGCGGAGGTGGCGCTCGCCCGTCTCTTCGTCTTCGTAGTAGCTGACAGGCAGAAAGCGATCATGTATCACCCGTGCGCCCCCCTCATCTTCCGATAGGTAGAAGCGGCTGCTCGGCAGAACGAAGAACGGGTCGACCGGCTCCACGGAGACGCCCTCGACCACGAGTTCGAGCCCATCCGGTTTGTCGTCGCTGCGAAGCAGGTACCGGTACGTCGCCGCGAAATCGTCGAGCAGATGTTCCTTCAGCCTCCCGGGTCGTCGGTAGCTGAGTCGATCGGGCTGTGCCCAGACGACCACGGTCCCGTGGTCGACGCTGATTTCCCTGAGCCGAAGGTAATCCTGGACGAATCGCGGGAGTTCGGACTGCGCGCCCTCGGGGATCTGCTGGACACCGAACTCGCTGAATTCGTTGATGTCGAGGTAGGTCCGGGTGAACGGTTCCTCGGCTCGGGTGCGCGTGTAGACCTCGACCCGCCGCGACTGATTGATGGAGGCATTGGGAAGGCCGAAGCCGAACTTGCCGATAAAGCTGGGGCCCTCAAAGTGCGTGCCGCCTCCCCACGTGAGCGCGTACCGCGCCATCTCCGGCAACATGCCGGAGCCGTTGTCGATGAAGGCGACTTGGGAAACGACCTTGTGGTTGCTCGCATTGCGAGACGTGTCGAAAAGGACGTGAACGGAATCCGCGCCGGCCTCATAGCTGTTGTCGACTAGCTCTCGGCTGGCGGATGCGGTGTCCCGGTAGCCGCTCGAGCGCTGCGACTCGAGGGCCCGTTGAGCGTTGAAGAGCGGGAACTCGAACGGCTCTGGAAGGCGGTCGAGGTACTTCTGTTGCCTGTCGATCTCGCCAAGGAGGCGATCGGATGCGGCTGCCATGTTGTCTCCTTTGTCTTAGGCGGCGCATTGGCCGCAATAAGGTTCGAACAGTCTCTCAGACGCTCGGTGGTCGCTAAGAAGCCATCGCAAGGGCAAAGTGGTCCAGGGTGCGTCGCGCGGTGAAGCGACTTATTCCCATCGATTTAGCGGCCTCGGATATCCCGCGGTCCTGTCTCATTCGATCGATCAGGTTGACCACGGTCTCCATCTCCATGAGTTCGGCGTCTTCCGTCAATTCGTCGACGAAGACGCCGTTTACGACGGCCTCTATCTCGTCCGCGGGGGCTTCGAGCTTGTCCTCCTCGAGGACAACCGTAGGTTTCCACGGGATGGGCTCGCCATCGGCGTCCTTGCGGGGCCGGGTCGGCTCCCCGGGAGGGGCATGCTCCGCGCACACGTCGCGCTTCGCATTGCGTGCGACCCCCGCGAGGTAGGCCCCAAGTTCACCGCGGCCGGGGTCGAAGGCGTCCGGCCCTGCCCGGTATGCGATCTCGTAGGCCCGCTGGAGCAGGTCCTCCTCGAGGCCAAGGCCCTGGAGGGCGGGCGGTAGAGGCCCTACGCGGTTCAGGAGGCGATGGTCGAAGCGCGCGCGCAGCTCCCTGATCGCGATCGTGTCGTCCCCGAAGAACCCTTTAAGAAGGTCGTCGTCCGACCTGTGACTGGTGCTCATTCATCCTCCTCGTCCCGCATTGAACGAATTCGCGCGTCGGGATCGACTCGCGGCGCATTCGCTGTGCAGGCGAACCGGAAGGATCATGGCGGCGCATAGGCCGCGTCCCGCACCAGCTGTGCTGCTACTGAATGTCCAGGTTACGCGTCCTGCGTGCGGCCGTGATTTGGCCTAGCTAGTCGATCCACCAGTCGCGCCGGCCCTCGACGTCGTCGCGCGGCGACCCGCCGAGATTGGGCGCGCCGATGACGAGGAGCTCGAGACCCTCCGGCCCGGCCTCGTAGCCTCGCCACGTACCGGGCGCGACGCGCACCGCGTCCCATTCGGAGAGCTCGACGATCTCGTCGTCGAGCTTCATCCGGCCGCTCCCGCGCAGGACCACGTACACCTCCTCCTGCTTCTCGTGCGTGTGGCCGTAGGGAAAGCGATAGCTGGGCGGGATGCGCTGATAGCCCAGACCGGACTGCTCGAGCCCGAGCGCCTTGGTCGCGAGGCGGAACTCCAGGTCCGGCGCGCCGTCGAAGTTCGACCCGAGGTCGTCCAGATCCGCCTTGAGGTTCTTGAGAGTGAACGGCACGGGGCGATCCTACGAGCCCCTGGCTGGCGGCGTTCAGCCGAGCGGGTCGGCCGAGTCGCGGAGAACGGCGAGGGTGGGGGAGTGCATGCGAGCCTTGATGGTGCCGAGGGTGTCGCCGGCCTTGCCGGCTTGGGCCTGGGCTATCTCCTGGGCCGTCGTGCGGACCAGGTCCTCACTTACCGCGCAATCCACGATCCCGGCGGCCTCGGCGTCCGTACCGCCGTAGCGGCGGGCGGTGAGCATCGCCTCGTGAGCGGTCTGCGGCGTCAGTCGGCTCTGGATCAGAGCGGACATCGCGCGGGTGAAAGGGATGTTGATGTCCGCCTCGGGCAGGCACCAGTAGCCGCGATCGGCGCGCATCACCCGGAAGTCGTGGGCGAGCGAGAGCATCGCCCCGGCCGCGAAGACGTGCCCCTGCATCGCGGCCACCGTGATCACCGGTAGCGACAGGACGCGCGCGAAGAGCTCGTGCACGGAGGCCACGTAGTCGAGGAGTCGCTCACCATTGTTCGACAGCCACTCCAGGTCGAGGCCACTGGAGTAGAACTTGCCGGCGGCCCCCGTCACCAGGGCACGCGGGCCCTCGGCGCTTTCCACCTCGTCCAGGGCGGCGTTCACGGCCGCGACCCAGTCGGGGTGAAATCGGTTCTCGTCGTCGCCGAGGTCGAGGACGAAAACGTCGTCTTGGCGATCGAGCGTCGGCATGGCGGCTCCTTGAGGATCGAGTGGCGGAGTGAGGTTACGGGGGGAGAGGCGACGTTGTCGGCGAGTCCGCGAGTAGGTCGCCCGCTCCGTCAGGATCGCGCCCGTGTTTACGCGCTTGGAGCTGGAGGAGTTCCGCGGCCATGAGGTTCCCGATCTGGTCGGGCCCGGACTGAGGCTGCTGTTCGTCGGCATCAACCCGGGGCTGTGGACCGCCGCGGTCCAGACCCACTTCGCGCACCCGACCAACCGCTTCTATCCGGCGCTGGCGGCGGCCGGCATCACCGGCTACGAGGTCGACCGGGTCGCGGGGATGAGCGGCGCCGATCGC
>DASWMG010000289.1:0-2198 GCA_036399875.1 Solirubrobacterales bacterium | reverse complement strand
GGTGCGCGTCGTGGCCGCGCCCCTCTCGATCAGAAGCGCCCGGATGCGTTCGAGCCGCGACAAGTCGCCAGTCGTGCGCGCCGATGCGCTGTGCTTGGCCTCGCCGATCGCGCCGATCTCAGTGGCGCCATCCGGCCTTCGTCGAGTCGCGACGACGTCGAGCTCGTGTTGTGCCTTCCCGCGAGCGTCGTTGATCACTGCTGCGCCGACGTCGGCAATCGTCCCGCCGACCGTGGCCGCGGACGCGAATTTGAAAGCGAATTCGCGGGCGAGATGTTCGAAGTGCGGCCCGAGGACGTGCGTCGAGAACCCCGGCCGGGCGTCCTGCCACGCCTCCCCGAAGCGCCGGTCCTCGAATCGGGCGAGGTCGTGACGGGTGACGGCATGGTGGAAGCGGATGATCGGGTCGGCAAGGCGGTAGATCGGGCGGCGCTGCCGCAGCATGTCGTCCTGGGCCACGACAAAGCCCGCTTCTTGCAGGGCGCGCAGGGGGTGCTGGACGGCCCTTCCTTCGCGGCCCACCGCGGCGGCGATAGCACCCTGAGACGTGTTCCCGGCGGCGATGGCGCCGAGCACGGCGTGGTAGAGCGCCCGGTCGGTCAGCGGCCGTTCCTCGGTGAGGAGGTAGTCGTCCTCCCTGAACAACGCGTTGGCCGGATTGAGGACGCCCCGCTCCAGCCAACGGTCGAAGTCCGCCATCCGCGTGGGCGGCTTGATCGGGACCAGGTCGCGGTACCCCGGCGTGCCGCCGAGGACGGCATGGACGTGGAAGGCGACCTTGGGATCCGTGATGCCCCAGAACCTCGCCGCCGTGCGGTAGTCGAACGTCCCGATGAGCAGGTCGTGGCCGGCACGTCCGCGGAGTGCCTGGGAGCCTTCGAGAAGATTGGCCATGACGGAGAGCGCCGAGCCGCAGATCACGAGGCGAACCGGTGGGCCGCTGTCACGAGAGCGGTCGATGTGGCGCTGGAGGACGGACGGCAGTTCCGGCGACTGCGCCAGCAGGTACGGAAACTCGTCGATGACGATAAGCGCAGGCCCATCGGCGCGGCGCACATCGACGAGGGCACCGATGGCGTCGTCCCAGCCGCCGAACGCCAGCCTCCCGCCAGGGACACCGAGGTACGCCCCCGTTGCCGCCCCGAACGCATCGAGCGCCTGAGCTCGCTCCTGTTCGAGGGCCTGGTAGTAGAACCCGCCTGCTGCGGCGGCCAGGCGCCGAAGCAGGAACGACTTCCCCTGCCGCCGCCTTCCCCGGACGAGGGCGAGGCGGGTGCCTGGGCCGGTCTGCCGGGCGAACGCGACGAGGGCTGCCCAATCAGCTTCTCTGTCGAAGAGATCCGCGGGCCGGTCCACCTGTCTAGTGTAACAAATACAAAGTCAGTTTTGTATAAGTCGTTCTTGTATTTCTCTCCGACCGTGGACTGCCCCTCAAAGTACAAACTCAGTTTTGTATAAGTTCGTTTTGTATAACGTCACCAAGGTGGTCGAGCACCGCCAAGCGCTCCACCTCGTTCAGAGGCCCCACCACCGCTTCGAGAGCCTTGTAGGCGGCGGCCTTCCGGTTCGTGACCGTGCGCCGGCTCACTCCCAGGACAGGCGCGATCTCCGCGTCCGAGGCACCCGCGATCTTCATCCCCAGGACGAGCCGCTGGGGACCATCCAGCATCTCGGACAGCCTCAGTGCGGCCGACAGCACCGCCGCATGGTCAAGGTCTTCTTCGCGGCTCTTCGCATCCTCATCAGGATCAAGGACGCCTGGAAGGAAATGTGGCAACGCCAGCCGGAGCACGCGATCGAGCTCGCCGATCGTGAAGGCCGACCGGCAGAGCCCCGGCGACACCTTCGAGCGCCGCATGCAGCGAGTGCTCCGTGAACACCATCGGCGCCCGATCGCCGCGCGATCTCGACTGAGGGACCTGTCGCACGGCCTGCGCGGCAACCCGCAGCTCCCGGAAGGTCGCCGCCCGGTCCTCGGCGTCGGTACCCGCCAGACAGAAGGTGACGTACTGGTGCCGCAGCCCCTGCTCGAATGGCGGGGCCATCAAGATCGGCCGGGCGCGGTCGAGAATGTTGTCGATCACCGTCCGAGTCCGTCTCCGGGCAAGGCACCTGCGAACTTGGCGCGCCAGCAGCCGGCGGAAGTCGTCGATCGTCGCCGCGACGCCGAGCATGTAGCCCGCCTGCTGATCACGGAG
>DASWMG010000288.1:0-6262 GCA_036399875.1 Solirubrobacterales bacterium | reverse complement strand
GCTCCTCGATCTATTTCGCACTCGGCGTCGTCGCCGACCGCGGCCTCGGGTTGACGCCGCTGATCTTTCTCGCCGCCGGCCTGCTCTTCGTGCTGACGACGCTTACCTACATCGAGGGCGGGGCGATGCTTCGCGAGCGCGGTGGCTCCTCGACCCTGGCCCGCTACGCGTTCAACGAGCTGGCCGCGTTCATCGCCGGCTGGGCGATCCTGATCGACTACCTGATCGTCGCCGCCCTCGCCGCGATCTCGGTGCCGCACTACCTGGCGCCGATCTCCTCGAAGCTCTCCCAGCCCGGTTGGGAGATCGGCGTGGCCGCGGCGGTCATCGTCGCCGCCTGCCTGCTCAACGCGTTCAACGTCGCCGGCCGGGGACGGGAGCGCTGGGTGCTTCTCCTGGTCCTCGCCGACGTCGCCCTGCAGCTTGCCGTGATCGGCATCGGCGCCCTCGCCGTGATGCACCCCGACCGCCTCACGGCGGAGCTCCACTTCTCTGGCGACCCAAGCCTCGGCGACGCCGTCTACGCCGGGGTGGTCGCGATGCTCGCCTACGCCGGCATCGAGGCGGCCTCCGATCTCGCGCCCGACATCGACGTGCGGCGGCGCGATCTGCGGCGAATCGTCTCGATCGGCGCGGTCGCGGTGCCGATCTCCTACGCCGCGATGGCGGCGATCGCGCTGATGGCGGTCCCGGTGGTCGCGGGGCCCGGTGGACTCGAGACGGCGCTCGGCAACGAGTTCGTCGAGGCGCCGGTGCTCGGGGTCGTCTCGGCCTACCAGCCGAGCTGGGTGGCCGACGCTATGCGCTGGGTGGTCGCGCTGGTCGCGGCGCCGGTGCTCTTCTGGGCGGCGACCACCTCGATGCTCGGCGTCTCGCGCCACATCTACACGCTCGCGATCAACCGGCAGATCCCGAGCTGGCTGGGCAAGCTCGACGCGCGCTACACCACCCCGCGGGTGGCGATCGCGATCTCGGGGTTGATCGCGATCGGCCTCGTCATTCCCAACGACGTCAAGATGCTCGCCGGCCTTTACGCGTTCGGCGCCACGCTGGCGATCACGATTGCGCACGTTTCGATCCTGCGGCTGCGGGTCAAGGAGCCCGACCGCAGGCGACCGTTCCGGGTCCCCTGGAACGTCGATTGGCGGGGCGCGCGGCTGCCGCTGCCGACCCTGCTCGCCGCGGTCCTCACCGGGCTCGCCTTCCTAAGCGTCCTCGTTCTCCACGAGACGGCGCGCTGGGTGGGCGGCGGCTGGATGCTGGTCGGTCTCGTCTTCTACGTCGTCTACCGCAAGGGCATCGAGGGCACGTCGCTCACCCGCCGCGTCTCGGTCACCGAGCGGGCGCTGACCAAGCAGGTTCCCGAGCTTTCCTACCGCAGCATCCTGGTGCCCGTCTTCGGCACCAGGCTCGACGACGACATCGTCGCCACCGCTGGCCGGCTGGCGGCGGCCGAGCGAGCCCGGGGCGACGAGGCCGACGGCGCCAGGCTGGCGCTGATCCACGTGATCGAGGTGCCGCTGACGCTGCCGCTCGACGCCGAACTGCCGCCCGAGCGCGAGGAGGCCGCTCGCCGGGCCCTGGAGCGGGCCCGCGAAATCGCCGAGGAGTACGAGGGCGTGGCCGTAGCCACCGAGACCGTCCGGGCCCGTGACGTCGGCGCCGGGATAGTCACCGCCGCCCGGCGGGGGGAGGCCGAGGCGATCGTGATCGGCGGCGAGCCGCCGAGCAAGATTCGCGGCGGCGCCAGGCTCGGCGGCGTCGGCGCCGCCAAGCCGGCGGAGATCGGCGCGGCGACCGAGTATGTGCTCAAGAAGGCGCCGTGCCAGGTGCTGCTGACCGCCCCGGAGCCCGACCCCGAGCCCGAACCCCAGTCGGCCGTCGCGGACTAGACTCCAGCCGTGGTGCCATGTTCATCCTGATCGTCGGTTGCGGCCGCGTCGGCTCATCGGTCGCGCGCTCGATGCTGCGCGAGGGCCACGAGGTCTCCTGCCTCGACGAGGACCCCGAGTCGCACACGCGGCTCGAGGTCGGTCTCGATCGCGGCTGGGAGGATCTCGGCGGTCGCTTCACCGTGGGCACGGGCCTCGAGACCGACGCCCTAGTCGCGGCGGGGATCGAGAAAGCCGACGCCTTCATCGCCTCGACCAACGGCGACAACACCAACATCGTGATTTCGCAGATCGCCCAGCGGCGCTACGAGGTGCCGACGGTGATTGCCCGCATCCTCGATCCGCTGCGGGCCGAGTGGTACCGCCAGCAGGGGCTGCACACGATCTGCCCGACCCGGGTCGCGATCGACATGCTGGAGAGCGCGGTGCGCGAGGGCGCCCAGCGCGAGGCGGTCTGACCGTGTACATCATCGTCGTCGGAGCGGGGAAGGTCGGCTGGAACCTGGCCCGCGAGCTGCTCGAAAAGGATCACGAGGTGACCCTGATCGAGGCCAACCGGCGCCGCTACCTGACCGTCGAGCAGGAGCTCGAGCACAACGTGCTCTACGGCGACGCCTCGGAGCTCTGGGTGCTGGAGCGGGCCGGGATCGAACGCGCCGACATGGTGATCGCCGTCACCGGCGACGACGAGGACAACATGCTGATCTGCCAGGTCGCGAAGGACAAGTACGAAGTCGCGCAGATCATCGCCCGCGTCAACAACCCTCGCAACCGTCCCCACTTCGACCTGCTCGGCATCAAACCGTCGGTCTCCGCCACGGACCTGATTCTCCGCTTGCTCGAGCACGAGGTGCCCGAGTACGGGCTCGTGCACCTGCTCGACCTGCAGGAGGAGCAGTTGGAGATCATCGAGATGCTGCTCGGTAAGGACTCCCGGGTGACCGGCGAGCGGGTCGGCGACCTCTCGATGCCCGAAGGCAGCCTCCTGATCTCGGTGCTGCGCGAAGGCAAGGGCTTCGTCCCCGGCCCGGACACGGTTCTGCAGGCCGGCGACGAGGTGCTGGCGGTGCTCGACCCGGGCCGCGAGGACGACCTCAAAGAACTGTTTGGGCCGGCGTCGGGCGGCAACGGGGCGGGCTAGCCGTGCCCGGACGCGCCTGAGCATGGCCGACCGCGAGGTCGACTTCCTGCTGATCGGCGGCGGCATGGCCTCCGCCCACTGCGCCGCCGAGTTGCGCCGTCGCGGCGCCGAGGGCTCGATCCTCCTGGTCGGGCGCGAGCCAGAGCCTCCCTACGAGCGTCCACCGCTCTCCAAGGACTACCTGCGCGGCGACAGCGAGCGCGCCGACGCCTTCGTCAAACCGCCCGAGTGGTACGAGCAGAACGGGGTCGAGCTGCGCACCGGCGCCAACGTGATGTCGCTGGACGCCGGCGCCCGCACGGCGAAGCTGCAGGGTGGGGAGGAGGTGGCTTTCGGCAAGGTGCTGCTGGCGACGGGGGCGATGGTCAACATCCTGCGCGTCGAGGGAGCCGGCAATGAGGGCATCCACTACCTGCGCGCCTTCGGCAACGCCGACGCGATCCGGACCGAGGCCGAGGCCGCCGAGCACGTCGTCCTGATCGGCGGCAGCTACATCGGCACCGAGGTCGCCGCCTCGCTGACGGCGAAGGGCGTCAAGTGCACGATCGTGATGATGGAGGACGTGGCGCTCTCGCGGACCTTCGGCGAGCCTGCCGGGCGCTGGTTCCAGCAGCGGCTCGAAGAGAGGGGCGTCACCGTGCTCGGCGGCGAGGAGTAGGAGGCGTTCGAGGGCGACGGTCGGGTCAGCGCGGTGGTGACCAAGAGTGGCAAGGCGGTCGAGTGCGACGCGGTCGTGGTCGGCGCCGGCGTGCGGGCCGACGTCATGCTCGCCCAGCGGGCCGGGCTCGACGTCGGCAACGGGATCGAGTGCGACTCGAGGCTGCGCACGTCCGCCGAGGGGATCTACGCGGCGGGCGACTGCTGCTCCTACGAGAGCGTCGTCCACGGCCGGAGGCTACGGGTCGAGCACTGGGATGTCGCGATGCAGCAGGGGATGCACGCCGCCCGCAACATGCTCGGCGAGGAGCGCGACTACGACGTCGTGCCCTATTTCTTCAGCGACCTTGCGGACTGGGCGAGCCTCGAGTACGTCGGCCCGGCCTACGAGTGGGACGAGGAGGTGTGGCGGGGCGACCCAGACGCTGGCCAGTTCTCGGTCTGGTACCTGAAGGACGACCGCGTCGCCGGGGCGCTCAGCGTCGGTCGCTCCGAAGACCTCGCCGAGGCGCGCCGCCTGCTCGCCGACCGCGTCGACGTCTCGGCCGCCAGGGAGACGATCGCCGACGCCGGCAGCGACCTCGCCGCGATCGCGTAGCGGCCGGGTCCCCGCCCGCGGGGGCGATATCCTGGGCCCGTCCTCCTTGCGGCCTGGTGTAATGGCAGCACGCCTCGCTCTGGACGAGGTAGTCGGGGTTCGAGTCCCTGGGCCGCAGTAGTCGTCGTCCGGACCTCCGGGTCATCCAGCCCCTTTGCTAGCTTCGCGCGCGGATGACGAGACGTTTGCTCTTCCTGGTGGCAGCGGTGGGGGCCGCGCTCGCGATTGCCGGCTGCGGCGGTGGCGACGACGGTGACGAGACGACCGCTCCGGCACCGTCGCCCCCGGTCGAAACGACGGCGCTGAGCAAGGAGGAGTTGCTCGCCCAGGGCGACGCGATCTGCGCCGAGGTCAACGCGGCCGTCGGCGCCCTCGCGTCGAGCGAAGCCGGCGGCGAGTCGGCCGAGGCCGCCGAGCTCTACGGCGGCATGGCCGAGCGGCTGAAGGACCTCGGCGCCCCGAGCGACGACCCCACCGGCTACAGCGAGGTCATGACCGCGGTCGAAGCCCTCTCCCAGGCAGAGAGCGACGTCGCGCTGGCGGCCGAGCGGGGCGACGAAGAAGGCCTGGTCAGTGCCGAAGCGGAAGCCTCCTCGGCTCTCTCCTCCTTCCAGGAAGAGGCCTCCGACTACGGCTTCGAGCAGTGCGGCGAGGGGCCGAGCGCGGTCTCCTCGCCGGCCACGGGCGGCGCGCCGGCCGAAACCGAAGTCGAATCCGAAACGTCTGAAGAAGTCGAAGAAGTGGAAGAAGAAGCGCCCGAAGAAGTCGAAGAAGTCACTCCTGAACCCGAAGGCGGGGGCGCGGGCGCCGGCGGCGGCGCCGAAGCGGGTGGCGAAACCGGCGGCGGCGAAACCGGCGGTTCCTCGGGAGGCATAGGTCCGGGTTAGGCCGGACGCTTGCTCCCTTTGGGCGTCATAGACGACCAAAGGGAGGCAAGGAACTCAGATCAGGCCGCGGAGCTTTCTCGCCACGCCCCGTACAGCCGCGAGTACGCGCCGTCCGCAGCGATCAGCTCCTCGTGGGTGCCGCTCTCGGCGATGCGGCCGTGCTCCAGGACGACGATCTTGCCGGCGCGGCGGATCGTCGAGAGACGGTGGGCGATGACGATCGCGGTGCGGCCAGCCAGCAGGCGCTCGAGGCCGCGCTCGATCGTGCGCTCGGTGCGCACGTCGACGTTTGAGGTCGCCTCGTCGAGGATCAGGATCCGCGGTTCGGCGAGCAGGGCGCGGGCGAAGGCGACGAGCTGGCGCTGGCCGGCGGAGAGCTGGATGCCGCGCTCGCCGATCTCGGTCTCGATCCCCGCCGGCAGCGCCGCGATGAACTCGCTCGCTCCGACCCCCGCGGCGGCCTCCTCGATCTCCTCCAGCGTCGCCTCGGGGCGGCCGAAGGCGATGTTTTCACGCACGCTGCCCGAGAAGAGGAAACCCTCCTGCGGCACGATGCCCAGCTGGCGGCGCAGGGCCCGCTGCCGGAGCCGGCGGAGGTCCTTGCCGTCGACCAGGACCTGGCCGCGCTGGGGGTCGTAGAAGCGGGCGACCAGCTTGGCGAAGGTCGACTTGCCGGCTCCGGTGGTGCCCACCAGGGCGAGCGTCTGGCCGGCCGGCACGTGGAGATCCACGTCTCGCAGCGCCCAGTCGGCGCTCTCGTCGCTCGCCGCGCCGTTCCCGCCCGGGTCCTGCCCGTAGGAGAACCAGACGCCGTTCATCTCGATCTCGCCGCGCAGCGGCCCGGGATCGATCGCGTCCGGCGCGTCGACCATGTCGGGCGCGGTGTCGAGCAGGTCGAAGATGCGGTCGAGCGCGGCCATTCCCTGCTGGTAGGTGGTGTAGAGCTGCGAGAGCTGCTGGATCGGGTCGAAGAAGACCTGCAGGTAGCCGATGAAGGCGACGACCACGCCGACCTGGATCGCGTCTTCGACGGCGAGCCTGCCACCGTAGAGGATGATCACGGCGGTGCCGATCGCCGAGAGAAGCT
>DASWMG010000287.1:0-5332 GCA_036399875.1 Solirubrobacterales bacterium | reverse complement strand
TCTTCGCGTCATAGGCGGTCAGGGTGCCGTTGTTGGCGCAGGTGTAGAGGTGGTCGCCGTAGACGATCGGGGTCGGCATGTAGGGGCCGCCGCGCTTCTTGCTCCAGGCGATCGCCTCGCTCGCCTCCTTGCCCTCGGGGAGCGTGATGTCGCCGCTCGCCGTGCCCAGGCGGATGGCGTAGATCGGCTGGATGGGGCGTATCCCGAGGTGACGTAGGCGAGGCCGTGAGCGGCGATCGGGGTCGGGGTGACGATCTCCGAGTTGCCGGCGAGGCGCCACAGCTCCTTGCCGGTCGCCGGGTCGTAGCCGCGGACGTGCTTGGTGGCGTTGGTCACCAGCTCGGCGCGCTTCCCGGTCTCGAACACCGCGGGCGTCGCCCACGAGGGGATCTCGTCGCGCTCGGTGCGCCAGACCTGGCGGCCGTCGGCGAGGTCGTAGGCAGCGAGGAACGAGCCCTTCTGCAGATCGGCCTGCACGATCACCAGGTTCTTGTAGAGGATCGGCGAGGCGCCGTACTCCCACTGGTAGGAGGGGTCGTAGAACCAGCCGGCGTCGAGCACCCCGAGGTCCTTCTTCCACTTGAGCGTGCCGTCGACCCGGTAGCAGTAGAGGCCGGCGGAGCCGAAGAGGGCGACGACGTGCTCGCCGTCGGTCGCCGGGGTCGAGTTGGCGTGCGTCGCCTTCATGTGCCGCTTGACCCGCGGCACGCCGGTGTGGGCCACCCGCTCCCAGAGCACCTTGCCGGTCTTGCGGTCGAGGGCTAAGACCCGCCAACTGTGCTCGGCCTTGCTCTCGACCGAATCGACGTCGCCGTAGAGCCCGTGCCGGAAGGTCGGATTGGCCTCGGTCGACACGGCGGTGGTGACGAAGACGCGGTCGCCCCAGACCACCGGGCTCGAGTGGGCGAGGCCCGGGATCGGGGTCTTCCAGAGGACGTTCGTCCCCGTCTCGGCGTTCCAGACGGTGGGCGCCCGGCCCTCCGCCACGCCCGAGGCCTGGGACCCGCGGAACGAGGGCCAGGAGAGGACCCCTCCCCCGGCGGCGGCAGGCAGCAGGCAGAGCAGGAGAGCGGCGAACGGCGATCTGGCGCGGCGGTTCCTCATGGCGTTTCCCTCTTCTTGAGCGGAGTCGTGCGCTCACCCTGGTGGACGGTCAGGCCGCGGACCTTCCCCTCCTCGACTTGGAAAACGACCTTGAGGCCTGGGACCTCCTCGGCCCGGAAGGTCACCGGATCGACCGCGGCGAAGGTGAGGGTGCCGCCGTCGGAGGTCGCGACCAGCTTGCCGTCCTTGACGGCGACCGTCACGCTGAAGCCCTCGCCCACGAAAGTGCCCTCGTAGGTCTTGAGGACGGCGGGATCGACGGCCACCGCCGCTGGCGGTCTGGCGCCGGCCGCCTCGAGGAGAGCGACGACCTCAGGCTTTTGGCGCTGGGAGGCGGCCGCCAGGGCGTCGCTCAGCGCCTCGGGGCCAACCTTGCCGCGCTCGAGGATCACCTTCACGATGGCGGCGCGGCCGCTGCCGGCGGCCGACGCCAGCGCTTCGGCCTCGCCCTGCGCACCCTTCGCGAGCAGCGCTCGCACGATCTCGGCATGCCCTCTCTCGACCGCCCAGACGAGCGGCGTGGCGTTGTAGAAGCGGTCCTTGATATTGGCGTCGGCGCCGCGCTCGAGGAGGAGCTCGACGACCGCGGCGTGACCCTTGTCGGCGGCGAAGGCGAGGGCGGTGCCGCCGTAGGCATTGGCGGCGTTGACGTCGACGCCGGCGGCGAGGAGCTCCTTGACCTTCGCCAGGTCGCCGGCACTCGCGGCGCGCCGCAGCGTGTCGCCCGGGTCTTCCGCCGCAGCGATAGGGCGGGACGCCGCGAGCAGAAGTGAGAGCGCGAAGTAGAGTCCCGCCGCGGGAAGCTTCGGCATGATCGCCTCCTTCGTCCTCCTCGTAAGTACGGGCGGCCCGGCCCGAGGTTTCCACGGGAGATGCTAGCACCCTCTGGAGAATGAACCGTGGCAGAATCTCCGTCGATGAGGCGCGAGCCGGTCCTCGCCAGCGTCGTCATCCCCACCTTCAACCGCGCGCGGCGCCTGGAGCTGACGCTCGCCTCGTTCGTCAACCAGACGGACCCGCGCTACGAGATCGTCCTGGTCGACGACGGCGGCAGCGACGACACGCCGGCCGTGGCCGCGCGGTACGCCGGGCGGCTCCGCCTCAAGCTCGTCCGGCAGCCGAACCGCGGCCGCTCGGCGGCGCGCAACGCCGGCGTGCAGGAGGCGGCGGGGGACCTGCTGATCTTCTGTGACGACGACTGCATCGCTTCGCCGCGTTTCGTGGCCGAGCACCTGGCGGAGCTGACAGAGGATGGCGAGCCCAGGGTGGTGCTCGGCTGGCAGGAGGGCATCGTCTCCATGGCCGAGCCGGACGCCGCGCTGATCACCCCCGAGATGGTGCTCGGAGATTTCGCGGCGGCCGTGCGCGATTTCGCCACCCCCGAGCCCTTCTGGCACCAGTACGTGGAGCCGGTGATCGCGGCTCACGGCGAGGACCTGGAGGGATTCGCCATCCCGTGGGCCCTCGGTTTCACGGGAAACCTCTCGGCGCCGCGCCGCCTGGTGGTCGACGCCGGCGGGTTCGACGAGCGGTTCGAAGGCTGGGGGCTGGAGGACAACGACCTGCACTTGCGGCTCTGCGCGGCCGGCGCGCGGACCCGGATCCGCCGCGCCGCCCGCAACTATCACCAGGCCCACCCGCAGCCGGAGGAGCGGCTCGCCCAGTGGGTCCGCAACGCCGGCTATTTCCTCGACAAGCACGACTCGTTCGAGGTCTCGGCCTTCGTCGCCGGGGTCTTCGCCAAGCTGCCCCTTGCCGCCATCAGCGAGATCGTCCAGGAGCACCGGCGCGCGGGCCCGTCGGTCCTGGCGCGGGAGCTGGCGCGCGTGACCCGGGAGCACGCGCGGCTGCTCGTGCGCGCCGCATTGTGACCCGCGCCCGGCGCTGGTAGCATCGTTCGATGCTGGAAACGGTCCGCAAGTTCAGACGCGACGTCGGCAGGGTCCGCGACGAAGGCCCGCCCAAGGTGATGTTCTGGGCGATCATCAACCATTGCAACGCCGTCTGCACCTCGTGCAGCTTCTATCTCGTCCCCAGGGCCGAGAAGACGCACTGCGACTTAGCCGAGGCGAAGCGGGCCATCGCGACGCTCGCCCGCAGCAACTTCCGCCTGGTCTCGCTGACCGGCGGCGAGCCGCTGATGCACCCCCAGTTCTTCGACATCTGCGACGAGATCAACCGCCAGGGCATCGAGGTGTCGTACGTGCCGACCAACGGCCTCCTGATCGACGACGAGACGGCGCGCCGGCTCAAGAGCGTGCGCGCCAAGGTCGTGGGCCTGTCGATCGAGCCGATCGAAGCGAACGGCATGGGCGCCACGCGCAAGATCCGCGACTTCCGGAACGTCCTCGCCCGCGCCATCGCGGCCTTGAACCGCCACGGGGTCTCGACCTACGGCGGCATCCTGCTGTCGAAGGCCACGCGGGACATCCACAAGACGATGCAGTTCGCGCAGGAGCTCGGGTTCACCAAGGTCTCCTTCTCCTATCCGCAGCTCGAGCAGCGCTCGACGTACATCGCCTCGCGCCGGATCCCCGAGATCGACCTCACCGCCGAGGAGATCGAGGAGATGGTCAGCGCCATCAAGGCGGCCAAGCGCGACTTCCCGAAGGTGGCGATCTACAACACCGACGAGTCGCTCGACGACCTGGCGCGGTTCTACCGCGGCGAGCCGCGCCGCTTCCCGTGCTGGGGCGGCAAGAAGCTCTTCTACATGGACTGGAAGCTGGACCTCTACCCCTGCTTCACCCTCGGCCGCAAGTACGGCAACCTGCTGGAGATGGAGCGGATCGAGGTCGAGGAGGAGGGGCTCTGCGACCTCTGCACGCAGCAGGCGTTCCGCGACTTCGGGCCGCTCTTCGCGGGCATCAGCGCCGTCTCCGACGCCCTCGTGCAGATCGGCCGGGCGCACCCGCTGCTGGCGGCGCGCCGGGTGATGGAGCCGGACGCCCGGGCCGGCATGCACTCGCTGCTGGAGGTCTACCGCGGCGGCTTCGTCTGAGCGATGCAATCATCGGAACGCCCTTGCCGTCACGACCTCACCCCGGCCCCTCTCCTAAAGGAGAGGGGCTCAAAAAAGCGCTTCTTTTCTCCCCTCTCCTTTAGGAGAGGGGCCGGGGGTGAGGTCGCGCTCTCTTGAACCTCACCCTCGTGGCGCTGGGGACGCGGGGCGACGTCGAGCCGGTCGTCGCGCTCGGCGTCGGCCTCAAGGCGGCCGGGCACCGCGTCCGGCTCGCCACCGCGGAGTCGTTCGCGCCGCTCGCCGCCGCGGCGGGGCTGGAGTTCCACGCCATCGACGGCGACCTCGAGGGGTGGATGCGCGGCCCGGACGGCGTGGCGCTGATCGCGGCCGGCATGGATCCCGACGCCTTCGCGGACGGCTTCGTCGACTCGCTGGAGATCATGGCCGAGCCCCTGCTCGACGCTACGTTGCAGGCGTGCGAGGGGGCCGACGCGATCGTCTGCGCCATGCTCGTCTCGCCGGCCCGCCACGTGGCCGAACGGCTCGGAGCCCCGTTCGTCGCGGCGCGGTTCGCGCCGTGGGGCCGGCTGACGGAGCTGGGCGGCGGCCCCGAGCCGCCGCTCGGATTCCGTGCCCGGGATCTGGTGGCCCGGTGGCGCCGCCGCCTCGGCCTGCCGCCTGAAGGCGAGGCGGAGCCGGCGGGGCCGGTCCTCCGCGCCTACAGCGCCGCGGTCGTGCCCGGGCCCGCGGAGTCGGTGACGGGCTACTGGTTCCTCGACCGGCCCTGGGCGCCGCCGCCGGCGCTGCTCGACTTCCTCGCCGCGGGACCCCCGCCGGTCTGCATCGGCTTCGGCAGCATGCCGAGCCGCGACCCCGCGGCGCTGGCGGAACTCGCCATGCAGGCGCTGGCGCGGGCGGGCCGCCGCGGCGTGCTGCTCACCGGCTGGGGCGGACTGGGGGACGCCGCGCTCTCGGGCGAGGTGCTCGCCCTGGAGGCGGCGCCGCACGATTGGCTCCTGCCGCGCGCTGCCGCCCTCGTGCATCACGGCGGCGCCGGCACCACGGCGGCGGCGGCGCGGGCCGGCGCGCCGCAGGTGATCGTCCCCTTCATCGCGGACCAGCTCTTCTGGGGGCGGCGGGTCCACGCCCTCGGCGTCGGTCCGGCACCCATCCCGCGGACGGAGCTGACGGCCGAGCGGCTGGCAACGGCGATCCGCGCGGCAACGGATGGTCCGCAGGTGCGGTCGCGGGCGGCCGTCCTCGCGG